>NZ_JBXAYH010000002.1:305706-362829 GCF_056782195.1 Dellaglioa sp. CoH-55-MRSF-8 | reverse complement strand
CGAACACAGAAGTTAAGCTTCTTAGCGCCAAGAGTAGTTGGGGGTCGCCCCCTGCGAGGGTAGGACGTTGCCATGCTTTTTTTATTATTTTATTCCGGCATAGCTCAGTTGGTAGAGCGCTTGACTGTTAATCAAGATGTCGCAGGTTCGAGTCCTACTGCCGGAGTTTTTATTTTGTAATGTGGAGAATTGTCTGAGTTGGTCTAAGGAGCATGATTGGAAATCATGTAAACGGGTTTCCTGTTTCAAGGGTTCGAATCCCTTATTCTCCGTTGCAAATTGACCCGTTGGTCAAGTGGTTAAGACACCGCCCTTTCACGGCGGTAACATGGGTTCAAATCCCGTACGGGTCATATAAAGTAAATAGTGTATGTTGGAGGTTTAGCTCAGTTGGGAGAGCGTCTGCCTTACAAGCAGAGGGTCACAGGTTCAAGCCCTGTAACCTCCATCGAAGGTCCTATGGTATAGGGGTTATTACGTCCGCCTGTCACGCGGAAGATCACCGGTTCAAATCCGGTTAGGACCGTTTAATGGCTCAGTAGCTCAGTTGGTAGAGCAATGGATTGAAGCTCCATGTGTCGGCAGTTCGATTCTGTCCTGCGCCATTTATTTATAATATTTTGCGGGTGTAGTTTAGTGGTAAAACCACAGCCTTCCAAGCTGTTGTCGCGAGTTCGATTCTCGTCACCCGCTTTTATGATTTTGGGCCTATAGCTCAGCTGGTTTAGAGCGCACGCCTGATAAGCGTGAGGTCGATGGTTCGAGTCCATTTAGGCCCATCAATAATTTATGGAGAAGTACTCAAGTGGCTGAAGAGGCGCCCCTGCTAAGGGTGTAGGTCGTGAAAATGGCGCGAGGGTTCGAATCCCTCCTTCTCCGTTTTTCGTGTTATGACCCGTTGGTCAAGTGGTTAAGACACCGCCCTTTCACGGCGGTAACATGGGTTCAAATCCCGTACGGGTCAGTTTAATATTATCGCGGGATGGAGCAGTCTGGTAGCTCGTCGGGCTCATAACCCGAAGGTCGTAGGTTCAAATCCTGCTCCCGCAATTGGTCCTATGGTATAGGGGTTATTACGTCCGCCTGTCACGCGGAAGATCACCGGTTCAAATCCGGTTAGGACCGTCACAGGTATTATTGGAACCTAAACTTTTATAGTTGAGGTTCTTTTTTTAATTTTATTTACTTTAAGGAGATAAAAATGACTGAAAAACATCTATTCACGTCAGAATCGGTATCAGAGGGTCATCCGGATAAGGTTGCAGATCAAATAAGTGATGCAATATTAGATGCACTTTTAGAAAAGGATCCTAATGCTAGGGTTGCTTGCGAAACAACTGTAACAACTGGTTTAGTTCTTGTAGTTGGTGAAATATCAACAAATGCCTACGTTGATATTCAGCAGGTAGTAAGACGAACTATTAAGGAAATTGGATATATTAATTCACAAGTTGGTTTTGATGGTGATAATTGTGCTGTTATGGTTGCTATAGATGAACAATCTCCTGATATTGCATTAGGTGTTGATACATCTTTAGAAACTAAAAACGGTGATTTAGATCCTTTAGATCAGATTGGTGCAGGTGATCAAGGATTAATGTTCGGATATGCGGTAGACGAAACACCGGAACTCATGCCATTACCGATTTCAATTAGTCACAAATTAATGCAACGTGTTGCAAGTTTACGAAAAAATAAGGAATTAGAATACTTAAGACCTGATGCTAAGGCACAGGTAACTGTTGAATATAATGATAAAGGTCAACCATTTAGAATTGACACTGTTGTTATTTCTACACAACATGATGAAAAAACGGAATTGAAACAAATTCAAGATGATATGATTGAAAAAGTAATTAAAGTTATTATTGACCCTGATTTGTTGGATTCAGATACAAAGTATTATATTAATCCAACCGGACGATTTGTTATCGGTGGTCCAAAGGGTGATGCTGGACTTACTGGAAGAAAAATAATTGTTGATACATATGGTGGATATGCACATCATGGTGGAGGTGCTTTCTCCGGTAAAGATGCAACAAAAGTTGATCGTTCAGCTAGTTATGCTGCTCGCTATATTGCAAAAAATATAGTTGCAGCTAAAATTGCATCACAGGTTGAGGTTCAACTTGCGTATGCAATTGGGGTTGCTCAACCTGTATCAATTAATATTAATACATTTGGTACATCTAAATATGACGAATTGGATTTAGTTCAAGCTGTTCGTAAAATTTTTGATTTACGGCCTGCAGGAATTATTGAAATGTTAGACTTACGTCGCCCAATATATAAACAGACAGCAGCATATGGTCATTTTGGTCGTACAGATATTGACTTACCTTGGGAAAAAACAGATAAGATTAAAAGTTTACTTAACGAATTAAATTAAAATAAAAAATGACTTTATTAAATATCATTTTAATAGAGTCATTTTTTATTTAGGAGGTACTTTATGAATTCAAAAACAAATGTAAAATTAGTTACAATTGCTATATTTGTAGCAACATTTTTAACAGCCGTTGAAGGAACAATTGTTTCAACAGCTATGCCAACTATTGTTGGTGAACTTCATGGTGTTTCATTAATGAATTGGGTTTTTTCAATATATTTATTAACTAATGCCATGATGACACCAATATACGGTAAGCTCGCAGATGTTTTAGGACGTAAACCAGTATTTATTTTTGGTCTTGTCATATTTTTGGTTGGTTCAACTCTCTGTGGATTTTCTAATAGTATGGCCACATTAATTATTTCGCGGGCTATTCAAGGTATCGGGGCGGGTGCTATAATGCCAGTGTCATTTACTATAATTGCTGATATTTATTCTGTGGACAAACGTGCTAAAATAATGGGATTAAACGGATCTGCTTGGGGTATAGCGTCAATAGTTGCACCATTGTTAGGTGGTTTCATTGTTGATCATCTTAATTGGCACTGGGTATTTTTCATTAATTTACCTATTGGGTTAGTGACGATAGCAATGATACAAATTTTTTTCAAAGAAAAGCGAAGAATTATGAGTTCAAAAATAGATTTTTTAGGCAGTATATTATTAATGCTTAGTATTTTATCTATTTTATATAGTTTTCAACGTTGGGGCGATGATGGTATAGACCTGATTGTTTTAATTTCTTTCTTTATATTTATTATGTCGCTTTTATTATTTATTCAATGGGAAAAAAGAGTTGAAGATCCAATTATTTCATTGAAACTTTTTAATAATAGAACATTTGTGATTCAAAATGTAGTAGCAGCATTAATATCTGGATTTTTAATTGGATTTGAAGTTTATATACCAACATGGACTCAAGGAATATTAGGATTAAAAGCATCAATGGCAGGATTTGCAGTAACACCCAGTTCCATCTTATGGATAGCTGGTTCCTTTTTTGCTGGAAGTATGATGGCAGCTTGGACACCAAAAAAAGTTTTATCGATTAGTCTATTTTTTATTTTAGTGGGTGCCATTGCACTAGGTACTTTGCCTATAAATACACCTTTTTATCTTTTCTTTATCATTTCGGCTGTACTAGGGATTGGATTTGGGATTACCATTACAACTACGACAGTTACTGCACAGAGTTTAGTACCACAGGCTGACGTAGGTGTGGCTACATCATTTAATACTTTAAGTCGTACATTAGGACAAACATTAATGATTTCAGTCTTTGGGATCATATTTAATACACAAATGCATAAGGAAATAGTAAAAACACCTGGAACAAAGGACAGCATGATGGATATTTTAATTAATCCGCAAACGGCTAACCAACTACCGCAACATTTAATACCAAAATTACGTGAAGTTTTGTATCAAGGTCTTCATGGGATATATATAGCAGGTATTTTTATTGTAATTCTTGCAATTATTATTAATTTATTCGATAAAAAGACTAAAGATTATTTGCAATAACAGGGTTCGTTTGCTACACTAAAAATAATATAAAACGATTAAGAGGAACTAGTAAAGTAACTAACTATTTCAGCGAGTATATGGGAGTGGAAATATACATAGTTGGTTATTTGAACTCATCCTTGAGTTTTCTCACTGAACGGTAGTAGGTGCGAACGTTATTTCACGTTATGAAAAAGAGTCAGTATTTTATACTGGAATAATAGGTGGTACCGCGGAAAATTCGTCCTATAGAAGTTTATCTTCTATAGGACTTTTTTGTATATATAATCAGAAAGGAAGTAATACACATGGCATATAACCATAAAGAAATCGAACAAAAATGGCAAGCATTTTGGGATGCAAATCAGACATTTAAAACGACTGAAGATCCTGAAAAGAAAAATTATTATGCATTAGATATGTTTCCGTATCCATCCGGGCAAGGACTTCATGTTGGACATCCAGAAGGTTTCACGGCTACAGATATTTTGGCTCGAATGAAGAGAATGCAAGGATTTAATGTCTTACATCCAATGGGATGGGATGCCTTTGGTCTTCCAGCTGAACAGTATGCACTTGATACTGGACATAGCCCTAAAGCATTTACTAAAACGAATACTGATAATTTTAGGCGTCAAATTAAATCCTTGGGACTTTCATATGATTGGAGTCGTGAGTTAAATACGACTGATCCTGATTATTATAAATGGACACAATGGATTTTTGAAAAATTATATGAAAAAGGTTTAGCGTATGAAGATGAAGTTGCCGTTAACTGGAGTCCTGATTTAGGAACTGTTGTTGCTAATGAAGAAGTTATTGATGGTAAAACAGAACGTGGCGGGTACCCAATTGTCAGAAAACCAATGCGCCAATGGGTCTTAAAAATTACTGCTTATGCTGATCGCTTACTTTCAGATTTAGACGATTTAGATTGGCCAGATAGCATCAAAGAGCAACAAAGAAATTGGATTGGAAAATCAACTGGTGCTAGCGTTAACTTTAAAGTCGATCAACATGATGATATAAAAATTGATGTCTTTACGACACGTCCTGAAACTATTTATGGTGTTTCTTATATTATTGTCGCACCAGAATTAGATATAATTGATAAAATTACTATTGATTCTCAAAAGGATGCTGTTAAGGCTTATCAAAAAGAAATAGAAGTTAAGTCAGATTTAGAGAGAACTGATTTAGCTAAAGATAAAACTGGGGTATTTACTGGTTCTTACGCAATAAATCCTGTAAATGGTAAAAAATTACCAATTTGGATTGCTGATTATGTTCTAGCATCGTATGGAACTGGTGCTGTTATGGCAGTACCTGCACATGATGAAAGAGATTTCGAATTTGCAACTAAATATGGATTGGATATTTTACCCGTTATAGAAGGACCTGAAATAACTGATGAAGCAAATACTGAACCTGGTAAATATATTAATTCTGGTTTTTTAAATGGCTTAGTGAAAGCTGATGCTATCGAAAAAGCTATTGCTTGGATGGAAGATAATAACATTGGTGAAAAGAAAACAAATTATAAATTACGTGATTGGTTATTTTCAAGACAACGATATTGGGGTGAACCAATTCCTATTATTCACTGGGAAGATGGCGAAACAACAACAGTCCCTGTAGATCAGTTACCACTTGAATTACCTGAAGCAACGGATATTAAACCCTCTGGAACAGGTGAGAGTCCATTAGCCAACTTAACTGACTGGATTAATGTTGTCGACGAAAATGGGCGTAAAGGTAAACGTGAAACGAATACGATGCCACAATGGGCTGGTAGTTCATGGTACTTTGTTCGTTTTATTGATCCACATAACCCTAATGAAATTGCTGACCATAAAAAGTTAGAAGAATGGTTACCTGTTGACGTTTATGTTGGGGGTGCAGAACATGCTGTGTTACATTTGCTATACGCAAGGTTCTGGCATAAATTCTTGTACGATATTGGCGTTGTACCTACTAAAGAGCCGTTCCAAAAGTTAGTTAATCAAGGGATGATTTTGGGCGATAATCATGAAAAAATGTCTAAGTCTAAAGGTAACGTGGTTAATCCAGATGATATCGTTGAACGTTTTGGTGCGGATACTTTGCGCCTTTATGAAATGTTTATGGGTCCATTAGATGCCTCAATTGCTTGGAGCGAAGATGGGTTAAATGGTTCGCATAAATTTATTGAACGTATTTGGCGTTTAATTATGGATGAAGATAATCAAATTAGCGCAGCTATTGTTGATAAAAATGATGGTGAACTTGATAAGATTTATAATCAAACAGTAAAAAAAGTAACTGAAGATTACGAAGCACTTCATTTTAATACAGCTATTTCACAATTGATGATTTTTGTTAATGAAGCTTTTAAAGTTAAATCGTTAGCTAAAGAACAAGTTGAAGGATTTATTCAATTGATTGCACCAATAGCGCCACACATGGCTGAAGAAGTTTGGTCGTTGTTAGGAAATAAGGAATCAATTAGTTATGCTGCATGGCCAATATTTGATGAAAGTAAACTTGTTGAAAATACAGTTGAAATTGTCTTACAAGTAAATGGTAAAGTGCGTCAACATAGCGTGGTTTCAAAAGATGCAACTAAAGATGAATTAGAAAAAATGGCTTTAAATGATGACAAAATTAAAGAAGAACTTGAAGGTAAAACAATTCGAAAAGTAATTGCTGTCCCTGGTAAGTTAGTTAATATTGTCGCAAATTAAAGCTTTAATTTAAGTAAACGGGGACTACAAAATTATCGATATTTTGTGGTTCCTATTTATTTTTGGTTAAAATTCAAAAAATAAATTGCAACTGAATTTTAAAAGCTATAAAATGGTAAGATTAAGTATGATCAGAAAGTAGGGTACAAAAGTAATGGATGAAGATATCGAAGTAGAGGGCCAAGCAGCTTCTGAACAAAATGACGCTAAACAAAAGATGTTGCAAGGATCAGCTTGGATGACTGCTGGTAGTATTTTTTCAAGAGTTTTAGGGGCAATTTATATTATTCCATGGAATATGTGGTTGGGACCAGATAGATTACAAGCTAATGCACTTTATAGTATGGGTTATAACGTTTACAGTTTCTTCTTAATGATTGCTGTTGCTGGTGTTCCTTCAGCCGTAGCTAAGCAGGTTGCGCATTACAATGCACAAAATGAATATGGTATTGGAAGACGCCTATTTAAATATGGGATGGCTTTAATGGCGATTATGGGTGTAGTCTGTGCAGTAATATTATGGATTATCGCACCATACATTACAAGTGGTGATAAGAATGTGATTCCAGTCTTTAGATCCTTATCTTGGGCATTATTGATTATTCCTATGATGAGTTTAATACGAGGCTTTTTTCAAGGCTATCAGGAAATGGCTCCGTCAGCAATTTCACAGTTCTTTGAACAAATTGCTCGAGTTATTTATATGCTTGCCGCAACTTTTATCATCATGAAAATTAGTCATGGTAGTTATATTACAGGTGTAACGCAGTCAACTTTTGCGGCTTTTATTGGGGCCTTAGGCGGAATGCTAGTTTTAGTATGGTATTTTTATCGTCGAAAACCAGAATTGGATCGATTAGTTGCCAATAGTGATAATAAGTTAACAATTTCTACCAAACAAATTATTAAAGAAGTTATCAGGGAATCTATTCCTTTTATTATTATTGGCGCTGCCATTACGATTTTTGGATTGATTGATCAGTATACCTTCTTTGGTATTATGAGCCATGTTACAAACTACTCACGAACGATTCAAAATGAACTGTGGGCATTATTTAGTTTTAATGCTAATAAATTAGTTATGATTATTATTTCTATTGCGTCTGCCATGTCTATTACAGCTATTCCGTTATTATCTGAGGCATATACAAGAAATGATAAAAAGGCTTTGAGTGAACAAACTTCTGACACCTTACAATTGTTCTTTTTCGTAATGTTACCTTGTGCCTTAGGGATGGCAGCTGTTGCTCACCCACTATATGTTGTTTTCTATGGGTATGATCCAGTTGGAATCTATGTTTTACAATTTTCAGCGTATGAATCAATCTTCTTAGGATTATTCACAGTTGTTTCTGCTATTTTACAAGGTGTTTATCAAAATAAAAAAGCAATTATATATTTTGTCGTTGGAGTGGTAGTTAAATTAATTGTTCAATATCCATTAGTAGCTTGGTTAGGTGCCTTTGGGCCATTAGCAGCTACAGGGATCGGGATGGGCGTAAGTTCATGGCTAATGATTCGCTCATTACACAAAATGTTCCATTTAAATGTAAAATTAATACAAACAAGATTAAATAAAATGATGCTTTATGCACTAATAACATTTTTTACCGCATTTATAGTAGTAAAAATTGCTTATCTATTTTTACCAATAGACAGCCGAATTAGTGCAATTATCACAATTATTGCTGCCGCTGGATTAGGTGGCTACATATATATTTACTTCAGTTTAAAAACAAGATTAGCCGACAAAATATTGGGCGAACGGGTTGCTGGATTACGCCGTAGATTGAGAATTAAGTGAGGTTTAATTTAAAATGAGAATTGATAAATTTTTGACGGAAACGCAATTTGGTACAAGAAGTGATGTTCGAAAAATTATTAAACAGAAGAAAGTGATTGTTGATGGCGAGTTAATCACTAGCATTAAACTTCAGGTTAGTCCATCAAAATCGGTTATTCAGGTAGATGGTGATGTAATTCACTATCAAAAATATTATTATTATCTTTTAAATAAACCAGCAGGTGTGTTAACGGCAACTAAAGATAGGAAACAAAAGACAGTGATGGATTTGTTCAATAGCGTCGATTATCGGGATGATTTATTTCCAGTTGGACGGTTGGATAAGGATACAACTGGACTATTGCTTATTACAAATGATGGACAATTAGGTCATCAGATGTTGTCACCAAAACATCATATCGATAAAGTGTACTTTGCTAAAGTTGATGGGCAAGTGACTACTGACGATGTGATTAAATTTGAAACCGGATTGCTATTAAAAGATGGGATGCAAACTAAACCTGCAAAATTAATTGTTGAATCTTATAATAGTGATTCAAATATCTCAGAAGTTTTAATTACGATTACTGAAGGTAAGTATCATCAAATCAAACGAATGTTTGGAGCTATCGGTATGAAAGTTATCAGACTTGAACGTAAAAAAATGGCTACTTTAGAGTTAGAACCAACGCTATCGTTAGGCCGCTATCGTGCTTTAACAGATGAAGAAATTGAATCAATCAAATAGAAAATTGTTGGCGTAACTAGCCAGCAATTTTTTATTATTTTATTTGTTTTTGATGTTCCTTTATTGAGTAGTAAGGTCTATCAATATATCTAACTGAATACGCTTTTAAATACCGATTATTAAAATTTTGTGATAAAATGGGCTTACTAATATTTTAGGAGGAATTCAAATGAGTATAGATTGGAAAGCAGAAGTTGAAAAGCGTCAAGACGCCTTATTAGAAGATTTATTTGCAATGTTAAAAATTGAAAGTGTTCGTGATGAATCAATTGCAACAACTGAAGCACCTTTAGGTCCAGGACCTAAAGCTGGGTTAGATAAATTCTTAGAAATTGGAACGCGTGATGGTTTTGAAACATTAAACCTTGATGGTTTAGCCGGACATATCGAATTTGGTGAGGGGGATGAAACGTTAGGTATTTTAGCTCACGTTGACGTTATGCCTGCTGGTAACGGTTGGGATACTGATCCATTCACACCAGTCGTGAAAGATGGTCGAATTTATGCTCGCGGTGCCTCAGATGATAAAGGACCAGGAATGGCTGCATATTATGGTTTAAAAATCATTCAAGAATTAGGATTACCAGTTTCTAAAAAAGTTCGATTTATTATTGGAACGGATGAAGAAAGTGGTTGGAGAGGAATGACTCATTACCTTGAAAATATGCCTGAACCTGATTTTGGATTTTCACCAGATGCATTTTTCCCAATCATTAATGGTGAAAAGGGAAATATTACTTACTTCTTAAACTTTAAAGGATCAAATGGAGATAAGGATCAATTGCTTGAATTTGATGCTGGCCTCCGTGAAAATATGGTTCCTCGCGATGCTAAAGCTGTTATTAAAACAGAAGACGGCGCTGAGATGGAAGAAGTATTTAACGATTTTATTGCTGCTAATATTGTTACAGGTAAAATGGAACGCAATAATGATATTGTGACTATCTCGATGGTAGGAAAAGCAGCCCATGCACAAGAACCTAAAAATGGAGAAAATGCCGGAACTTTCTTGGCATTATTCTTGAACCAATTTAATTTTGGTGGGGATGCTGCTAACTATCTTCGTTTGGCTGCTGATTACTTACACAGAGATTCACGTATGAACAACTTTAGTATTGCCTTCACTGATGATATCATGGGCGATTTAACGATGAATTCTGGAATTTTCACATTTAAAGCTGATAAAGGTGGACAAATTGCCTTGAATTTCCGCTTCCCTAAAGGTATGACGGAAGTAGATATTAAACGTGGTCTTGAAAATGTAACAAATGAAATGAATGTTGTAATTGAAGCAGGTAGGTTACAAGGACCTCATTACGTTTCACCAGAAGATCCTTTGGTTAAAACATTATTAGGTGTTTATACGAAACAAACTGGCGAAAAAGCTGAAGGTTTAGTCGTTGGTGGTGGGACGTATGGTCGTCTCCTAAAACGTGGTGTTGCTTTTGGTGCAATGTTCCCAGGTGTACCTGATACAATGCATCAGGCCAATGAATTTATTCCTTTAGATGACGTGCTGAAAGCTGCTGCCATATATGCTGAAGGAATATACGAATTGATCAAGTAAATAATTAATTTTATATACTTGTATGATACTAATATACATTTAGGATGGCTTTTTTTAAAAGATTTATCATCTTTAAAGTATCGTTAATATGTAATCATTTGTAAAAAATAATGTAACCTATACCCCTAATGTTGAAAAACGTTAGGGGTATTTTTATGATTAAATTTCCACTTTAATACAAAATTTAAACCGTTTAAACATAGTTAATGGGAACTAAATTGAAGACGTAAGTTAGTAAACAGTATGGTATCAGTAGAAGCGTATTTTCAGTCTTCGTCACAATATTTGAATTAAAACTTCAAAATATTATGTAAGCGATTAACATGGTGTTATAATAATTCTGGTTCAAAGTTTGTTTTTAGTTTACTATGTATCAGATTATATTCAATTTGTTCGTGGATAGAATGAAAAATAGTCACTTTTATGAGGTGGTCAAATGAAGTTAGTAGTAGATAATGTATCAAGAGGAAGTATTCTAAAAGACGTTTCTTTTTATCTCAATCAAGGAGATAAAATTGCTCTCGTTGGTTTAAATGGATCAGGAAAAACAACCATTCTGAATATTATGATGGAGTTATTAATGCCATCAACGGGGAAAATAATTAAAACTAATGTTAAATTAGCGACTGTTTTTCAAAACAATGTTCTTGATGATGATTTGACCGTTATTCAAAACTTACGTTTCAGAATTAAAAATAAAGAAAAAATAAAAAGTATTCAGGAAAAAATGAAAAACTTGAACATCAATGAGTCCTTAAAGTATTCTAGCTTATCTGGTGGGCAGAAACGTATTGTTAATTATTTAAGAGCGATTGCTGTAGAGCCGAATTGCTTACTATTAGATGAAATGTCAGCTGGAATTGATGTTGATATACGTCAATTAATTTGGAATGATCTTGATGAGTATTTAAAAGAGAATAATTGTGGTGTGTTATTTACTACTCATCTATTAAGCGAATTAGAAAATGCCAATAAAATTATTTTCGTATCAAATGGAACTGTTAAATATTTTGGAGAAATGGTTACATTTATGAATAAAATTTCAAAAGTTAAATTAATTTTGAATAAAACTGAAGATGATAGGTATTTTAATACGTCTGCAGAAGCAGTGAGATTTATTGAAGATAATCATTTGATAAATGAAAACTTTGAAATAAGAAAGGCAACCTATACTGACTTATTTAAAAATATGGAGGAAGGAATTTAAGGATGAATAAACAGTTTATTCAAAGAAACATTCTAATTTTCATAAAAGATAAAGTTGGTATCTTTTTTTCATTTTTAGGTATGGTTATAAGTCTTGTAATTTATATATTTTTTCTTCGCTCTAATTTAGTCGATTCTTTGGCTGGAATTAATCATAGTGAACAGTTTATTGATACATGGATGATTTCTGGGTTGATTTCTATTGTCTCAATGACTAGTACACTAATCGCATTTGGTCAAAAACTGGAAGATAAAAAGAATAAGAGATTAGATGATTTTATTGTTAACAGTCAAATAAAAAGTAGTACAATTAATCAATTGTATACTTTGACGTCAGTCATGGAAGGTATTGTGTCGACATTTATTTTCTCATTAATATGTTATGCGTATCTATCTCTAACTTATCATTATAATGCTTATAATGTAACATTTTTTGTAGTATTTCTATTTAATGTTTTACTAATTGTATTTTCAAGTTTACTGTTTTCATTGGTGACAGATTTTTTAAATACTACGTCTAGTTTTTCATCATTGTCAGCAATTGTTGGTACTATGTCCGGTTTTCTTTCAGGAACTTATATTGTTTATGGGGATCTTCCAGCTTTTATGCAGCATACTTTAAAATTGTGGCCTGGTTATCAAATCGCAGCTATTGCACGCTATGAAAGTATTAAAAATATCAGGATAGGAAATAACTCTATTTTGTTCTCGTCACTAGGAATTAGTTCTGATTTTTTGCAAGCTATACTTATAACGATTATATTTGGAATACTACTAATAATTATTTCAATATTTACAAATGTTTATCATAAAGATTGATTTTAATTTGAAAAAAAGAACCTTATGTTACCTATATGTTAATATCAGTTCTGCTAATTTCAAAGAGTTGATTATAAAGAAAATTAATAAATAGAGGATGAAAACAAATCAAAAAGAGATACTCGAGGGTGGCGATTAAAATATTCGTTCAATGCAACGAAATTTAAATAAAAATTATACAGCTTATTTTGGTATTCTACCTAGCGATGGTATTTATGGAACGAGAAACATATGTTTACACGCTAAAAGAAACAAAATAAATAATTTCTATGTTTCAAATATGTCAACGGGATGGAGTGGAAACTTAGGGTTCCCAATGCCTGAGGGTTGGGACTTTGATCAATTTACTGAATATACGCATGGTGGAGTTGATATTGATCAAGTCTCTTCATCAGGTAAGGATTTAGGCTGTAAGAATTTTGATGTATCGGAGGATATATCTGTAAATAAGGTGACACATCGATTTATTAAATCAGTGCAAATGTTAAATTCTTTTAAAGATATAACATTTGAAATGGGAAAAACATATGGTCCTACGGTTCTTCCAGGGATAGATGCATGGCTTACAGTTAAAGATAGTTGGAGTGTAGAGACAGGAAATTCATCTTCTCCATTTACCATTCACAATGGTAAATGGAGAGTTCTTTTCAAAATGATATAGCTGATATAATGAAGATTAAATATGGTGTTATTAATTATTTAGATACCATGGGAATAGTTAATCGTATTGCGGGTAATCTCCAAAACGGGATGTTAATAATGGGAGTTGCAACAAGGGCAGAAGAACCTTGGCAAATTGGTATGAAGATAACGTATAATGAATCATATACAGAGGGTGATGAAAGTAATAAAATATCAGATACGATTGAAATTTATTATAAGCAACCAGTGGTTAGTCCCATATATCCCGAAGTTTCGTATAATTATGTTTATGATATAGTTAGTGGATTGGAAATTGTCGGAGCATGGATTGTTATTGGTCAGCGGTTATCATGGCTGTAGCGTTTGTTGCTTCTATACCAGAATTATTAGTAGCAGCTCCAGCAGTTGCTGCTTTTGGACTTTTGGTTGATACATTGCCACAAGAATAAAGAATATAGGAGATAATATAGATGGCAATTCCAGCAATGCTAACGGTGTTATTATTTGTGTTTATGATGAATTTATATCTTACTCTTTCTATAGTAAGGATAAAAAAGTCAATAAATAATGGTAATAAAAAGATTGAGAAAGAAAAAGATAGATTAAAAGAATTTAGAGGAGATAAATAATGAGCGAGCCTAATTTATTTATTATTTTATTTGTATTATTTTTAATCTTTATCGTACAATTTGTATATTTTTTAAATATTAAAAATAAATTGCTTGAATTATCGTATGAAATAACTAAAATTAGGGAAGAATTACTAAACATAACAATTGTTAAAGTTTTGAATTTAGAAAAAAAATTAAAAGATAAAGAATAAATGTATGATAAAAAACAAGGTATTCAGATATATTTCTGATCCCCTTGTTTTTTATCTAAAGTAGGTAGACAACAAACTGAATAGTTTAGTGTCTATACTGAGTATGTAGTATAATTACTACGATAAGTTAGTCTTAAAACTTAGACATTAAACAACTACATAAATAAAGCGTAGATATGAATGTGTATCAACGTTATTTAATATATTTTTGAAGGAAAGATAGAAACTGGAATGAGAAAAGCATTAGTTAAACATTTACATTTTAATGATACAGTTGCTTATTGGACAGCACATACGATTGTTTTTATTTACCTGTAAGGAGATGAACTAATGCAAATACAACCTATTTTTTGGGCAATTATCGCGATATTAATAACAGTTTTCTTTCCTTCACGCCAATGGTTAGAACGACATCATTTAGATTATTTTATTCTTGTTACGTACGTAATAATATTAATAGTAATGGTTGTAGCCATACCTTATAGAAAAAGTACTGGCTTGAATGAGATTTATATTGTGAGTGCTTTTATCATCTATGAACTAGGCTATTTATTTATATATAAAAGATTAAAAAAATAAATTAACGTGAGAAAAAATTGTAGAAGAACATTTCTACAATTTTTTATTTGATTAGATAATTTAAAAAGCAAACTCTTTAATAATTAAGGAGTTTGCTTTTTTGTTAAACAGAGTGTATTAAATCAGGTATTGATCTACCATATTTTATTAGCTTGGTATAAATATCAGGGTCTGTATGAGGTAGGTCTTTCCTGTCTGTATATATATAATTACCGAACGGGTCTGTATAGACGATACAATATACACAGTGCCTAGACATGCCCATATCAGGTAACGGATAGCTCATCGTTATTGGTTCACTTGCTAAGGCGAGAATCCTAGGGGTACCAAAATCATTGTGGTTTTTAAAAAACTGCTTAAAATCAGGTAACACGACAGAACTTTCATTCATAGTAGGAATGATGATAACATCATGAATAACATAATTTGAATAGTTTGTAATGGTTACCTGAGGTATCCCTGTTTCAGTAGAGTAAGAACTAGCAGATGCCGTAATACGCGATGATATTTGAATAATATTTTTTTGCCTTTCATATTGTTCTTGACGCTTACTTATTTTATTGCTGTTGTGAGAAAGAAATAGCACTAAATATTGCGGCGGAGGCAGCAAAAATGGCTGGTAAAGTCGCAACGAAAGATTGTAAATAAGTCATAGTATTTTTTCTCCTTTTTAAATAGTATATGAAACATATTCATTTTATTAATTAAAAAATCCAACTCGTAAATAAATACGAATTGGATCAATATATACGGTAAATTAGATGTTAACCACACAAAAACCACATAAAAGTTGGTTAAACGATGGTATATCAATGATAACAATGCGCCTGACAGGAATCGAACCTGCACTTGGAAACCCAAACAGCGATCTGAACGCTGCGCGTCTGCCAGTTCCGCCACAAGCGCAAAATAAATTACTTTGAAAACTCAATAACAGTACCGTAGCCATGTAAAACTAAGAATCTTGGGGCAATCGTTACACGAACAGTTTGTGGTTCGAAATGAACGTTAATAATCCCGTCGCCACCTTTATTAATTGCGCGTTCTGCTAGTTCTGCTTGGACACGATCATATAAGGTATCAAAATCATCTACACGATCAATTTCATCGGCTTCTAGTACAATCTTGGCTGTCGCATTAACGATGCCTTTAATAGCATAAGAACGGTTAACATCTCCGGTTGTTAAGAACATATAAATCACTCCTTGAGTAATAGTTTAAGATAAAAATGCTAGATTGACAAGGATTAAAAAAACTAGCCTCAAGAGTTAGTCTCAACTAGGCTAGTTTTGTAGGTTACATGAAGATACGGTAGTTACGTTTATTAATTGAAATTAATTCTTTAGCCTTACTCTTTGAACTGAATTTAAGTAAATTTTTGATTAAACGTTCTAATTTTTCGTCATCTTTAGAAACTTTTTCAAAAATATCATTGTCAATCTTTATTGTTAGATCTTCCTTTTTGCTTGGAACCTTAAATGTTTTAGAAGTTTCATCGCTTGTGATGAAGTTTTTCTCAAGATCTGCTAATAAATTTTTGCTCATATGTTTTCTTCCTCCAGTTTCTTACTATATTAATCATAACACCTAGATGACTAAAATCATAGGAAATGAAAAAAGATAAAAATGTTATTAAGAGAATTAGATAATAATTTTGCTTTATAAATCTAATTTTGAAAGTATTGCAGGGATGTCGACTCCATCAGGGCTTTTTAAGATTAGCGATTGTTTATCAGTGAAATTAAATTTTTCCAATAATTTTTGATTTACTTCTTCTTGTTCGTATTTCAGCGTTTGTACATTGGTAAACTGTTCAGATTTAAAAGATTTAAGCAGGGCTTTTAATAAATGTGTCGCGATACCTTGTTGTTCTTCGTTTTTCGAAACTAATAATAGACCAATCCAAACGGATTGAACTTCAGGATAATCTGTTAAAAAATCAATCATAGCTACTAATTTATCTGCTTTGAAGAAGCCCAGTGTCCATTTTTGATCACTTTTAACTGACAACGGGATCGAAGTTAAATCAGATTTTATTTCTTCAATGGCTAAATCTTGTTTACCTTGGAGTTTTAGGTAAGTAGATTGACTTTTTTCTAATTCTAACATTTGAGTTAGATCTTTTTCGGTTAACTCTCGAACCACGTAGGGGGCACTAAAAATAGAAATCCTTTTTAATAACATACTGAAAACCTTCTTTATTTCAAATTTTGTAGGTAAAACGCTAACATCTAATACAATTTTAATGATATACTGTAACTACAAATAAAAGATATGGGGTGGCAAATATGGAACAAGAATATAAAAATATTTTAGTCCCAGTTGATGGATCAGATTCAGCTGAAAAAGCATTAAAGCGTGCAGTAGAAAGTGCTAAAGCAAACCATGCACATTTAGATATTTTAAACGTAATTGATACGCGTCAATTTTCTGTAAGTTTTTCAGGAATGATGGATGGGGGCGGTTCAATCGTCTATCAGACTTTTGAAGATACAGAAGCATATATGAATGAATTAAAAGAAGATATTGTAAAAAATGGGTTTACAGATGTTGATATTCATATTCGTTTTGGTAGTCCTAAAACAGTAATTGCCAAAGATTTTATTGAAGATCATCATTCAGATTTAATTATCATGGGTCAATCTGGCTTGAAGGCAGTGGAAAGAATGTTAATGGGTGCAGTTACAAATTACGTTACTCGTTTAGCACCTTGTGATGTCTTAGTTGTTAAATAATAAAGAGGGTTGCGTAATTTAGCAACTCTTTTATTATTTATAGGACTAACTCAGTATAAAGTAAAAATGAATTAAAAAATAGTCATATTAGATTAAAAGAGAGAAGGGGTACTGGTGGAAATAGGTTTATATTTAGTTATGGCAATTTTGATTATTTATAATGTTAAGTTGTCTCTACAATTAACTAAAGTGCGTCAAGCTAATGTTAGAACTGTGGACTCACTAGGTCCTGAAGAGACTAAAATATTAGCAGACTACGCAATTGAGAAACGAAAATGGCAAGTCCTTGGCAATGGAATGTTCTTTTTAGCTCTCGTTTGCGCTTTTATTGGAACAACAATAGAAACGAGTTATTTTGTAACACTTTATGTTGTAACAATGATTGCTGTGAATCGTTCAAGAATAAGAGTCAATAAGCTGTTATTATTAGATAATTAATGTTGCATTAAAAGTCTATATCTTAAATTAAAGAATTCACAAAAGTTAGGTATAAGTAACCTAATTTTTGAGGAACTTAATATTTGGGAAAGGCTTATTTTTTTTAAATGAATAAATGTTGTGACATGTTAGCTGATCTTAGAGAGAATTTCGTATGTGTAGTGGTGCCATCCAGATGACTAACTTTATAAAAAGTAGTTTAGCATGGTAAAACAGATTTTTTAAATTAATGGTTAATAAATAGTAAAGATTCTTACTGAGCATCAATGTTTTTAAGTAACTATGATATTCTAAAATTAAGCGAAATTCCTGGAGGGTTATTGTGAAACGATTTAAATATTATTCAATTTCCTTGTTAAAGGGATTAGCGTCTTTAATTATTCTTTTAGCAATTGGAAATTTGATAGGTCCATCTAATTGGCGGTTATTAATTAATTATTATTTAATTTTGAATTTTTTAACTTTTTATCCATATAATCTCGAGTTAAATGGATTAAATAAAAAATTAGTGCAAAAAGTTAAAATTGACGAGGTAGAGGAACCACACTCTAGACAAGAAATGAATACACGTAAAGTATCAACTGAAAATTTAACGCGCTTATTAATTTATGTCATGCAATTTGCAGGGTTAATCCTAATTGCTCCTGGTCAATTCATGTATTACTATTTAATCAAAAATTGAATTTTAATGATATCTCCACTGTTGATTAGATGACAGTGGGGATATTTTTTTAGAAAATTATTTGACAAAAGAATCAAAAACACATATAGTCATAATATCGTTAATGAGGTTAACGGAACGAATAATCGTTAATGCCATTAACTAAAAAGAGAGGGTGGATAATTTTGTTCAAAGAATTTATGTCAAAGAATAAGAGGTCAGTTGCGTATATCGCAATTGCATGTTTAATTCCAAGTTTAATTGCATATGGAACCTATAAGTTAGTTTCAAGTAAGCAACAAATGGACACAGGAAATTTAAAAGTAGCTATTATAAATAACGATGAAGAAGCATCATTTAATGGAAAATCAATTGACGTTGGTAAGGAAGTTACTAAAATTCTTAAAACCAATAAACAAGCCAAATGGGAGTTTGTTAGCGCAGAAACTGCGAAAAAACATTTAGATTCAGGCGATTATACAATGTCAGTTACATTGCCAAGTAATTTTTCAAAAAACGCAACAACTGCACTTGATGAAACGCCAAAAGTGAGTTTGTTAAAAACAAAACAATCAGATACAAATAACTATGTTTCGCAATTGATTACAAAACAGGTTGCAGAACAATTGAAATCACAAGTTTTAACTAATATCCAAAAAGCGTATGATTCTGCATTACTTGGTTCCGTTAAACAATTAGGTTCAGGTGTTAAAGAAGCCTCAACTGGTGTAAAAACGTTAAATAAAGGAACCGTTAAATTAAAAAATGGTAGTAAAGAAGTTACTAGAAATTTAAATACATTGGCAACAAGTATGGTGACCTTTGATAAAGGTAATCAGACATTAAAAACAGGATTAAATACTTATACAACTGGGGTTGATACTTTAGCTGATGGTGTAAATACCTATACAACTGGTGTAGGTACACTGGTGAATGGTAATAATCAATTAGCCTCAGGAATTAATACACTTGTTGCTAGTGCACCAACCTTATCAAATGGTGTGACTCAATATGTTGATGGGAATAAAACATTAGATGCGGGACTTTCTACGTTGCAAACTGGCGGATCTACATTAGCAGCTGGTGTAGGCACGTTAGCAACTGGTGCAACTACATTAAATTCGAACTCGAATGATTTAAATAATGGTGCGAAAACATTAGCTGCAAGTATGTCAGGTAGCCAATCGTTACCGATGGCGGTAGCAGGTTTAACAGCATATTCAACTGGTATTAAAACTGGTGTAACTCAAATTCAAACAAGATTAAAATCTCGTAGCGAAATTATTAATCATATTCCTGAAATAATTCAACAAATTAAAGATACAAAGCAAGGATCAAAAGAATTAAAAGCTGAACTTGAAGAAATTTCAGGATCAATTGAAACATTACAAGCATTACCTGGATTAGTAACAAAATTGATGGCGGCAGGGGATAAATTAACAACTGTTCAAACTCAAATGAATGCAATTAATTCAGATACAACACAAAAGATGTTTAGTTTGACATTAGCTAAAGGTCAGGCATCGACTTCTAACAAGAAGGTTCGTACGATGATTAATGACTCAACAACAATGAGCCAAAAAGAAAAAGACACTGTTTTACAACAAATCACAAAAACAGATACAGCAATAACAACTGTTGGTACAAATATAACTGGGGTAAGTAAAAATTTAACAGATACAAAAGCGATGTTAGAGGCAGTGATGAGTGATGTAGGTGGCTTAATGGCTGAATTTAAATCAACAATGGGTGATGTAGATCTTAAAGCCATGTTGGAAAAATTTGCTAAAATTTCGACACAAGCAACTGCATTATTGAGTAATACTGATACCTTGACGAGCGATTCAATGATTGGTCTTTTAGGTGATACAAAAGACTTGAGTGATCAAATTGATTCATTAGTGATAGCATCAAATGCTAATGCACAAGTTGCTGGTAAATTAAATGCTAGTGTTAATGGTGCTGGTGTTGATGTTACAAGTGAAAAAACAATTAATGCAACAATTAAGAATTCAATCATGACAGGTAGTATTAACAAATTGTCAGCTGGTATCTTAGGATATACAGCAGGAACAGGACAAGTAACTGATGGTATTAATCAATTAAATAGTAATGTACCAACTTTAATAACAGGTGTTACTGCTTTAAGAGCAGGATCGCAAAAACTTGTTACAGCAGGTGGACAACTTGAGGCAGGAACACAAACGTTAGTTTCAGGTGGTACACAATTGAAAGCAGGATCTGATAAGCTTGTTAGTGGTGGTACACAATTGACAACTGCTAGTACACAATTGACAGATGGAAGTTCGAAATTAAAAGCGGCAAGTACACAATTAACAGATGGTGATACACAATTGGCAGCTGCTAGTCCTCAATTAGTTGATGGCTCACAAAAATTAGCTGATGGGTCTAAACAAGTAACATCAGGATTGGATACAGCTAATGATGGTGTAACATTATTAAATACTAAATTAGCAGCAGGAGCATCACAGGTTGGTAATATCAATTCATCTCCAAAAAATGTGGCTCAATTCGTTGAACCTGTTAAAACAGAAACTGAAAGTGACAATCTCGCTAAAACTTTGAAAAATACATTTGCCCCATTAGTGATTGTTTTATCATTATTTGTCGGTGCAATTGTAACTCAATTAATTTTATTCAGATACCGTAAGAAGAATGAATTATCACAAAACTGGTTACAGAACCTTTTCCTAATGTTATTTATTTCTGTTATTCAAACAGCAGGAGTTCTCTTATTAACATTATTCTTTAGTGTAACAATTGAACATCCAATTAGTTTCGTAATCTTTACGTTCTTATCGGGAATAATCTTTACTCTTTTATGTGTGGTAATTGACGAACTCCTTGGAACAATGGGTATTCTCTTATCTTTAGCATTACTACTCGTACAATTAGTGATTACAGGACAAGTTATTCCAAATACGATGTTATCAAATGCTTATCAAGTATTTGCAGAGTTCTTACCTGTTACACATGTATTAAATGGCTTCACATATGCAATTAATAGCCAAGGTTCTGGTATGATTGGTTCAGTGCTTGCATTACTTGTTACAGCCGTAGTACTGGGTGTGGTTTGGACGTTTGTAAATCGTAAACAATTAACGGTATCAACTGAAAAAGAAAAATAGAGATACAGTTGATTAGATATAGTAATTAACCGCGTTTTATGCTAAATTTAACTGTAGGTAGAACATGCAGAGGAGAATTAGCAATGACAACAACTAAGTTAATGGATGACTATATTAGTATGTATTTAGGAACTTTTAAGAATGTGGAAGGATTCATTTCACAACCTACTAGTGAGTTTAATTTATCTTTTGAACAATTCTTGATTTTAAAAGATATCCATAGCACTGAAGATATAAGCATGGTTGATATCGCTAAAAAAAGAAATGTTTCAAGGAGTGCAATTGCACGCCAATTAAACGTACTAAAACAATTAAGATACATCTATCAAGAACAAGACACAGTTGATAGAAGAAGAATAAACCTACGCTTGTCTGATCAGGGTGCAAAAGTAGAACGAGTTGTGACTGAGTCAATTAAGAAACGGTTTGATACTTGGGTAAATGTTTTAGGTGAAGATAAGGCAGTTCTACTGCTTAGTTTAATGAAAGAATTCGGGCAAAAAATAATGGTAGACAGAAAATAAAATTCTGTGTACCATTTTTTGCTTGAAAGTGTTGTATGCGTTTTCTATAAGTAGTATATTAGTTTAATATACTACTTAAAAAAATAATTGTTTTTTAAGGATTAAATTAATACCAAATGAAATCATTATTGGAGGAAGAATATGACAAAAATTATTGCAATTAACGCAGGTAGTTCAAGTTTAAAATTCCAATTATTTAGCATGCCAGAGGAAACTGTTATTGCTAAAGGATTGATTGAAAGAATTGGACTTAAAGACTCAATTTTAACGATTAAATATGGTAACGGAAAAAAATATGAAGATGTATTAGATATCGACAATCATTCAGTAGGTGTACAGTTATTACTTAAATTATTGCTTCAATTGGATATTATTGCTGATTTTAATGAAATTTCCGGTGTTGGACATCGCGTTGTTGCTGGTGGTGAATATTTCAAAAAATCAACATTAGTAAATGCCGATACAATTGCAAAAATTAATGAATTATCTGAATTAGCACCATTACATAATCCAGCTAATCTTTTAGGTATCCAGGCATTTGAAGAAATCTTACCAGATGCAGTAAGTGTCGCTGTATTTGATACAGCCTTCCATCAGACGATGCCAGAAGAAAGTTACATGTACAGTGTACCTTATGAATGGTATGAAAAATATGCCGCAAGACGTTATGGTGCTCATGGGACAAGCGTTCGTTATGTCGTCTCAGAAGCCGAAAAACTAATTGATAAAGACCCTAAAGAGTTAAAATTAATTACATTACATTTAGGTGCAGGAGCATCAATTACAGCTACAGTTGGTGGTAAATCAATTGATACATCAATGGGCTTTACACCACTTGCTGGAATTACCATGGCAACACGTTCAGGTGATGTAGATGTATCGTTAGTTGCTTACATGATGAGACAATTAAAAATTACTGATATAGATGAAATGATTAATATTTTGAATCGTGAATCTGGGCTAGTTGGTATTTCAGGGATTTCTCCTGATATGCGTGATGTTAAAGCTCAATTAGGAAAAAATCCTCGTGCTGATTTAGCTGTTAAAATCTATGTTCAAAATATTATTAAATATATTGGTCAATACATTGCAGAAATGCAAGGGGTTGATGGTATTATTTTCACTGCTGGTCTTGGTGAGAATGATCGGATTGTACGTCGTCGCGTTATTGAACATTTAGCATATTTAGGTGTTGGCTTTGATGCTGAAAATAACGAAAAAATGGGTGAACAGGTTATGCTTAGCACGCCAGAGTCTGCCGTTAAGATTTTTGCGATACCTACTGATGAAGAATTAGTTATTGCACGCGATGTTCAATCATTAATGTAAAAATAACCATTTAAAATAGTAGCTTAAAATAAGAGGGATATCACATTGTGATGTCTTTTTTATTTTGTAACATAACGGTAATATTTAAAGGGTTAACAAGTTATTAAAAAAGTGTTAAATTAGACATTATAAATTATTATTACTGACAACAAGTTGTTGTCATCATTCGGAGGCGTAACTTAATGAGTAGGTGTAAACTTGATATTATGAGTGAGTATCAAGCAGCGATGCAAAAACTTGCTGATCTTAGAAGTAACATTGGAAACAGACAACAATCATCAATTCGAGATAGCTTTTTCCAAGAGGAAAAATCGCTTGAAAGAGAATGTTCTGAACTGAATATTCTATTAGAAGCTATCGATGTTGCGGAAGATTAATCCTACTTTTTGAGAAATAAAAGTAGTAAAAAACGATTAAATTCATAATTGAATTTAATCGTTTTTTTTGTTCCTATTTAAATTAATTAGTTTGTAGATTCCGAAGAACGAAACGATTAATAAGATGATACCAACTACTGTAGCAAAAATATCAACTGTTGCTGCAACTTCCGCCCAAGCATTCCCAGCAAATGCCCCAAGATAAATGAGGACAGTATTCCAAATTAATGTTCCAAAAAAGGTTAATGGAATAAAAAAACGTAATTTACATTTCGTAATTCCAGCGGGAATAGAAATTAAACTTCGAACAATGGGAACAAAACGGCCTATGAAAATAGCACGATTTTCATATTTTACAAAAAATTCAGTCGCTTTTTCAATATGGATAGGTTTTAGACCAAGCCAAGAACCATACTTACTGGCGAAAAATTGATTTAAACGTTCTGTACTTAAAAAGCGACCGATCGAATATAAGATTAAAGCCCCGATAGTCGCCCCAATAGTGGCAGAAATAATTAAACCAATTGGTGTAAGAGAACTTGAGAGCGTCATAAAACCTGCAAATGTTAAAATGATTTCAGAAGGAATTGGTGGGAAAATGTTTTCAATGGTGATCAGTAACGCAACACCTAGATAGCCATGTTGGCCGATTAAGTCAATTATGGTTTCTTGCATTTAGGCACCCCTTTTATTTAATAATTAAAGCATATCATGAGCCAAAGAAATAAAGTAATGAAAAAGGATTAGCTTAATAAAAATTAAATAATTTTCGTATTCAGAGTTAAATTTGGTACAATTGAAGAAAGAATAAGACGATTTAAGGTGGTAAAAATGAAAATTGAAGAATTACACAAGGTAGAATTAGATTTAATCCGGGAAGTCGTTGAAATTTGTCAAAAAAATAATATAAAGTATTTTATGATTGGTGGCAGTTTATTAGGTGCGGTCAGACATCAAGGGTTTATTCCATGGGATGATGATGTCGATATTGGAATGGTAAGGGATGACTACGATCGATTCTTACAAATCGCTCCCCAAGAGATTAGCCAGCCTTATTATTTTCTACAAACTGATCAAAGTGATCCAAACTATGCATTTGGATATGCAAAACTACTTGATGAATCTATTCATGTTGAAGAGAAAAGAAATATTAATGACGCTAGAAAAGGTGTTTTTGTAGATATTTTTCCTTTTGATAAAGTCCCAACAGGTGATGTCGAACGATCTATTCAACAATCAAAATATCGATATCTTAACGCGAAAATTCTTTTATTGAGCAATTATCGTTTAATGGATACTGAAATTAACGCAAAGATTAGAAAATTACAACCTGATCAAAGTCGTAAAACCAAAGAGTATAAAGAAAAAAGAGACGAACTAGTAAGAACCTATAATCAAGATGACACCATTTCAGAATATAAAAATTTAGCTTCACAATACTCATATGAAAAAGAATTACTATCAGAAAAGGAATTAGCAGCCGTGATTCAAGTTCCTTTTGAGAACCTTACGGTAACTATTTTAAGGGCATATGATGCAATTTTAAGCCGTTTATATGGTGATTATTTACAATTACCGCCTGAAAGTAAACAGATTGAAAAGCATATTGAAAAAGTGACTATTTTAGATCGAAATGATTTTACTTTTGATAATGAAATTGATTGATTTTATGACGTAAATGAGATACGTTTAAAGATGACAAATGGAGGTGCTTTCATATGGATAGAAAATCAATTATTGACGAGCGGTTGCTTAACCGGGAATTTACAATTGACAGTAAAAATATTCATGGCACGGTCGAGTTTTTTGGTATCTACTATCATTATTTTAGTGATGAAACATTAGTAAGTGGAGATGTTGTTCGAATCATTAAAACACATGTTGAAGGGTTAGACGTTAAAAAAATATAAAGGTGGTTAAATTATTATGTTGGGACTTTTAGTCGTTATTATTATTGTTATATTATTGGTCATGATTTTACCAGCAACTATCCGAATTATTAGACAACCGCATCAAGGTGTTGTTATAACTTTAGGAAAATATGAAACAACATTAGCTCCAGGCTTACATTTTATTAAACCATTTATTTCTTCAGTAATTCGTGTTAGTACGGCACAACAACCTTTAGATCTTGATAAACAAGTTGTGATTACAAAAGATAATGCTGAAATTGAAGTTAAAATTTCATTGAAGTATCACGTTACTGACATCCAAGATTTTGTGTTTAAAAATGAAGACTCTGTTCGTAGTATGATTCAAGATACACGTGCCTCTTTGCGTGGCATCATTGGTAATAAAATGTTAGATGAAGTTTTGAATGGAACGCAAGAAATTAATCGCGGTTTGTTTGGCGAAATTTCTAATGTGACAGCTGGTTATGGATTAAATGTTGATCGAATTAATATTGATACAGTAAAACCTTCAGTTGAAATTCAAGATTCAATGAATAAGTTATTGAAAGCCGCTAGAAATCGTGATGCTACTGTTGCTGAAGCAGAAGGTTACAGTAAATCAGTTGCACTAAAAAATAAAGCTGATAATGATGCATGGGTTAATTCAGCCCAAGCAAAGGCTGAAGCAGTTAAAAAGACGGCCGATGCTGAAGCATACCGAATAGATGCAGTTAATTTATCATTAAATAAAGTTGGTAATGGTTATTTTGTTAGCCAAAATATTGAGGCTTTTAAAGAATTGGCCAAGAGTGACGCAAATACAGTTGTTATGCCAAGTAATGCGATAGATAGCTTAGGTCAAATTCCAGCAATTAATGCATTATTAAAACCAGAAGCTAAATAAAACTTTCAAGAGGTTATTCCTTGGAAGTTTTTTTACTAGGAATGAGAGTGGTTAATTTGAAAATTATTATTGATGGGGATGCGTCTCCTGTGAAAAATGAAGTTATAGCTGAAGCCGAACTACGGAATATCAGTGTGTTGCTAATTACAAGTACGCCACATTTCTCAACTAAAAAGTATCCTGAAAATGTTTCGGTTAGCTATGTTGATCAAGGTCCAGATGCGGCAGATTATAGAATTGTAAAGTTAGCTGAAAAATCAGATGTTGTGATTACACAAGATTACGGACTAGCTTCTCTTTTATTACCAAAAGGTGTGATTGTGATGCATCATAAAGGATTTGAATATACAGATACCAATATCGATAGTATGTTGGATTCAAGATATTTAAGTGCAATGGCAAGGAAATCAGGTCAACGTACGAAGGGTCCAAGCGCCTTTTCAAACCAGGATAGGGCTAACTTTAAAAAAGCATTTATTTTATTATTGAATGAAAAAGGAATTAAATAAATATAAAGAAAAGAAGGGTCTTATTTGCGATCGTTAACATCGGGTAATCCAGCAAAATTAATTTTTATGTTTACTATACCATTATTGGTTGGTAATTTATTTCAACAATTATATAGTATTTCTGATACGTTGATTGTTGGACAAACTTTAGGCGTGGATGCACTAGCTGCAGTTGGTTCGACCGGGAGTATTCAATTTTTGATTATTGGATTTGCACAAGGGTTAACTGCAGGTTTATCTATTATTACGGCACAACGATTTGGGGCAAAAGATTATCGTGGTGTTAGAAAAAGCTTTGCAGTGGGACTTTTGATTAGTCTAATTGCAACGGTAATTTTAACAGCGGTTAGTTTGTTTTTTGTAAAAGATATTTTAACACTTATGAAGACACCACCAGAAATATTTGATGATGCACAAACTTTTATTAGTATCATTTTTGGTGGAATATTTGCTTCAATGGCATTTAATATTTTATCTAATATTATTAGGGCGCTAGGGGATAGTCGCACGCCATTATACTTTTTAATTTTTGCCAGCATTATTAATGTTGGTTTAGAATTATTATTTATTTTGGTATTTCATTGGGGAGTTGCTGGCGCTGGTATTGCAACTATTATTGCGCAATCATGTTCCGTTGTATTCTGTTTAATTTACATTTATCGAAAAATTCCCGTCTTACATATTGGTCGACACCATTTTAGAGAAATCACGATGAAAGATGTTAACCAACACCTTTATGTGGCTCTACCAATGGCCTTTCAAGCTTCAATAATTGCGATTGGTGCAATTATGCTACAGTCAGCTTTAAACGGTTTAGGAACGACAGCAGTTGCCAGTACCACGGCAGCGTCTAAGATTGATCAATTATCAACACAACCAATGATGTCATTTGGAATTGGGATGGCAACTTTTACTGCCCAAAATTATGGCGCAAAAAAATATGGTCGTGTTTTAGATGGTGTAAAAAAGTGTCTATTAATGTCTGGAACATTCAGTATCGTTGCAAGTCTTTTAGTTATTTTATTTGGACAACAATTAGTTACACTGTTTGTTGGAAATAATGCACCAAAAGTTGTTGCATTATCGCAGGTTTATTTTAATATTAATGGGTCATTTTACTTACTTTTGTCAGTACTGTTTGTCATTAGATACACGTTACAGGGACTGGGACAAAGCATCGTACCAACAGTTGCTGGAGTTGTAGAATTACTGATGAGATCATTTGCAGCTATCTTTTTAGCTGGTGCTTTTGGGTATGCAGGAGCTTGTTTTGCAAATCCATTAGCCTGGGGTGGGTCATGTATTGTACTGATTTATTCATATATGAAGGCTGTACAAAATTTGAGACGTTTAGATTTTGAACAAAAGGCTGAAAATAAACATGCTTAATTAGTTATGACAAAAGTACGGAAATATGCTATACTAATCAACGTTCTGCGGGCGTAGTTTAGTGGTAAAATTCCAGCTTCCCAAGCTGATGTCGCGAGTTCGATTCTCGTCGCCCGCTTAAAAATGAATAAGATAATTATATTGAAACCAAGATATTTAATCTTGGTTTTTTTTTGTAAATTTTAACTGACTAAATAGAATATAATTAGTCAAAATGATTGCAATTAAGCGTTATTTTTGCTAAGTTTAGTAACTGATATTAGTTTTTTTGTATAAAAAAACATGGAACTGGACAGAATTGAGGGGGAAAAAAGTGGATATTTTATTAAAACATGCTAAAAAGTATCGGGTAGATATTTTTTGGGCAGTCGTCATGGTGGTTATCATGGCAATTTCAACATTGTGGCAACCTAAATTGTTACAAAAAGTAATTGATGCTATTTTAAAGGACCAGGGTGATAAAATCACGACACTTGGTTTGTACTTGATTGGAGTTGCTGTTATTGGATTGTTGGCAGGTGTTGTGAATACAATTCTATCAGCAAAAGTAGCACAATCAATGAGTGCAGATATTCGTGAAACTGCTTTTAGAAAGATTCAAACATTTTCTTTCAGTAATATTGAACGATTCCAAGCAGGGAATATTGTGGTTCGTTTAACCAATGATATTACCCAAATTCAAACGTTAATTATGACAATTTTACAGACATTAATTCGAGTGCCCATTTTATTTATCGGTGCATTCATTTTAGCTATGAATACAATTGCGGATTTATGGTGGATTATTGTTATTTTAATTGTCTGCGTGTTAGGTATTTCAATGTTAACTTTCGGTCGCATGGGACGCCATTTTGGGTTAATGCAAGGCTTAATTGATCGAGTAAATGAGTTAGCCAAAGAAAACTTGATGGGTGTGCGTGTTGTTAAGTCATTTAATCAAGAAAAAAATGAAGAAAAACGTTTCGATAAGGTTTCAGATGATTTAAATGCACAAAATATCTATGTTGGAACTCTATTTGCTGTTTTAATTCCAGCATTTACATTAATTGGAAATATGGCTGTCGTTGCCGCAATTTATTTTGTAGGTGATTTAGCTAAAGCAGATCCAAGTACAGTTACAGCTATTACTTCGTTTGTTAATTATTTAATGCAAATCATGTTTGCCATTATTATTGGTGGAATGATGATGACGTTTAGTGCTCGTGCAATGGTTTCAATTAAACGACTACGCGAAATTTTAGATGAAGAACCAGATATTTATTACCAAGATGTTCCAGAGGAAGATTTATCGGGATCTGTTAGTTTTGAAGATGTCTCATTCTCATATGAAGGCGATGATAAACCAACACTTAAACATGTTAGTTTTGATGTTAAACCTGGAGAAATGATAGGAATTGTTGGTGCAACTGGTTCAGGTAAATCAACTTTAGCCCAAATGATTCCACGATTATTTGATCCCCAAGAAGGAATGATCAAAGTTGGTGGTGAGAATTTAAAGGATGTTAATGAAAAATCGCTTCGTAAAACAGTAGCATTTGTTTTACAAAAGGCTATCCTATTTTCTGGCACAATCGCAGACAACTTACGTCAAGGTAAAGAAGATGCCAACGAGAAAGATATGGATATGGCCAGTCAAATCGCTCAGGCATCAGAATTTATTAATCGATTACCAGAACGTTATGATGCAGAGGTTGAAGAACGTTCAGCTAACTTCTCAGGTGGTCAAAAACAACGTTTATCAATTACGCGTGGTGTTATTGGTAAACCTAAAATCTTAATTTTAGATGATTCAACATCAGCACTTGATGCTCAATCAGAAAAATTAGTCCAAAAAGCATTAAATAATGAATTGAAAGAGACAACAACATTTGTTATTGCCGAAAAAATCTCATCTGTGATTAATGCGGATCGTATTTTTGTTATGGATGACGGTAAATTAGTTGGCGAGGGGACACATAAAGATCTCGTTGAAAATAGTCAAATTTATCAAGAAATTTATAACACTCAAAAAGGAAAGGAGACTGTCTAATGAAAGATATGAATAGATCGATGGCATTCTTCTTCCACTACTTGAAAAGCTATAAATTAGGTTTTACAGTTATGACTGTTGCAATTATTGCATCGACATACTTCCAGGTAAAAGCACCTGTGTATATGGGAAAAGCAATTACGGCATTGGCAGACTACGTAATTGGTTTAACAAAAGGAGTGAGTGATAAAGGAAATTTTGTTAGCTCATTGTGGATGTTATTCTTATTTTATATTTTTTCAATTGTAGCAATGTTTTTCTCAAATATTATTGTCACGTTCATTACAGGAAACTCGACAAATAGAATGCGAAAAGGGCTATTTGGAAAATTACAAAAAATGACAATTCGATTCTTTGATTCACATAAAGATGGGGATATTTTAAGTCGTTTTACAAGTGATTTGGATAATATTTCGAACGCAATGAATCAAGCCTTAGGACAAATTATGAGTAATATTGCTCTAATGATTGGGATTATCATTATGATGTTTCAACAGAATGTTCAGCTTGCCTGGGTTACGATTGCTTCAACGCCTATCGCGTTACTTCTTGCGGTCATTTTAATTTCTAAAACACGTAAGTATGTTGATATACAACAAAAAGAAGTTGGAAAATTAAATGGCTATATTAATGAAAAAATTAGTGGTCAAAAAATTGTAATTACTAACGGGCTTCAAAAAGAAGCTATTGATGGTTTCTTGCCATATAACGAAAATGTTCGTAAAGCAACGTTTAAAGGACAAGTCTATTCAGGGATGCTTTTCCCAGTTATGAATGGCCTCTCGTTGGTTAATACAGCCATTGTTATCTTCTTTGGTAGCTGGTTAGCACTGAACGGTGATATGGGCCGTACAACGGCTTTAGGACTAGTTGTCGTGTTTGTTCAATACTCACAACAATTTTACCAACCAATATCACAAATTTCTTCATTGTATAGTATGTTCCAACTTGCTATTACAGGTGCTAGTCGACTGAATGAAATGTTTGATGAACCAGATGAGGTCAACTCAACTGATAAGCAAAAATTAACGGGTCTAACAAATGGTGTTAAGTTAAGAAATGTTAATTTTGGTTATAATGCTAATAAAGAAATTTTACATGATGTATCAATTAATGTTGATAAAGGTGAAATGGTAGCTTTAGTCGGACCAACTGGTTCAGGTAAAACAACAATTATGAATTTATTGAATCGATTCTATGATGTTACAGGTGGTTCAGTTGAATTTGATGGCGTAAATGTTAAGGATCTTGAACTTCAAAGTCTTCGTGATCATGTTGGGATAGTTCTTCAAGAAAGTGTATTATTCTCAGGAACAATTCGTGATAATATTGTCTTTGGTAAACCTGAAGCATCAGATGAAGATATGATTTCTGCCGCTAAGCAAGCTAATATTCATGATTTTATTATGAGTCAAGAAAATGGCTATGACACGACAGTATCGGATGAAAACTCTGTGTTTTCAACTGGCCAAAAACAATTAATTAGTATCGCAAGAACAATTTTAACTAATCCTACGTTATTAATTTTGGATGAAGCGACTTCTAATGTTGATACAGTGACAGAAGCTAAAATTCAAAAAGCAATGGATACAGTTATTCAAGGGCGTACTAGTTTTGTAATCGCACATCGCTTGAAAACAATATTAGATGCTGATAAAATTGTTGTTCTGAAGGACGGTAAGGTTATTGAACAAGGTAACCATCAAGAATTATTGGATCAAAAAGGATTCTATTCTGAACTTTATAATAATCAATTTGTATTTGAATAAAACAGTGAAAAAATCTTTCAAGAATACTTTATATAAAGTATTCTTGAAAGATTTTTTATTTTAAATTAAGATATAAAGTAACAAAAAAAACAAAAAATAAATATATTTAATTGTAATTTTATATCATTCAAGGTATGATGTAACCAGTTAATGATAACGCTTTCTTTTATGAATGGAGGAGATATTATGTTGGGTTTTTCAATTTATTTAGGTGATAAGATTGACGATGATACAAAAAAATATATTGAAGTAATGCGTAAATCAGGATTTAAGGGTATTTTTACTTCATTACATATTCCTGAAGAAGATAGAAAAAAAACTATTGATGAATTAAAAACTTTGGGGAATTTATGTCTTGAAAATAACTTGAAATTAATGGTTGATATTTCAGAAAAAAGTTTAAAATTATTGGAATTTGATTTGAAAACTGCTGGAATTACTGGTTTAAGAATTGATTATGGGATTAGTATGGAAAAAATAGCTGAATTATCAAATAATATAGATATTGGATTAAATGCTAGTACGATTTCAGAGCTGGATATTAAGCAACTAGTTGATAATCATGCAAATTTTAAGAATATTGAAGCATGGCATAATTATTATCCTCGACCAGATACGGGATTAGATGACGAATGGTTAAAAAATAAGAATCATTGGTTAAAAAAATCAGGATTTACTACGATGGCGTTTGTGGCAGGAGATAAAATATTTAGAGGGCCAATTGGAAAGGGATTACCAACATTAGAAAAACATCGAAATTACAATGTATTGGCTGCAATGATAGATTTAATTGAGAATAATTATACTGATGACGTTTATATCGGTGATCCGCGAGTTTCACAAAGAACAATTAGTAAGATAGTTAACTATTTTACTAATCAAAGTATAGAAATAGATATTGAAAGTAGTTCGCATGAACTTGATAATATAGCATGGCATAATCGTGCTGACGTGGCTAGGGATGTTGTAAGGTTAGAAGAAAGTCGGATAAGAAATCAATTCACTATTGAACCAATAAATAATGAAGATGCTCGAACGAGAGGTACTATAACGCAAGATAATATGTTATATGGGAGATATACTGGAGAAATACAGATAGTGAAAAATAATTTACCAATTGATAAAAAAGTAAACCAAATTGGTACAGTTAAAAGGACAGACTTGGATTTAATTGACTATATAGGAGCAAAACAAAAAATAATATTTAATAATACAATTATAAAAGAGGGATAAAATATGGATATTACAAAATTAGTAACGGAAACTAGAAATGAACAAACTATGAATTTAGATGAGTTAAAATGTTCTGAAGTTGCAAGAATAATGAATGAAGCCGATATGACAGTTCCTAAAAGCGTAGAAAAAGAGTTATCGCAAATTAATGAAGCAGTTAGTAAAATTATTGAATCATTTAATAGTGGAGGCCGTTTAATTTATATGGGTGCAGGAACTAGTGGTAGATTAGGTGTCTTAGATGCTGCTGAATGTGTACCAACATTTGGAACAAATCCTAGCATGGTGCAAGGATTGATTGCTGGTGGTATGAAAGCAATGACTGTGGCAGTTGAAGGTGCCGAAGATTCAAACGAATTGGGTAAGTTGGATTTGGAAAATATTTGTTTAACAAAATTAGATACAGTAGTTGGAATTGCAGCAAGTGGTAGAACACCATATGTTATTGGGGGTCTTGACTACGCTAAACATCTTGGTGCGAACACAATAAGTCTGGCTTGCAATAAGGAATCAATTATTGGACGGCATGCTGATACGGCTATTGAGATTGAAGTGGGACCAGAGATATTGACTGGGTCTACTCGTTTAAAATCAGGAACGGCACAAAAATTAGTATTAAATATGTTGTCGACAATTTCGATGATTGGAATTGGAAAAATATATAAAAATTTAATGGTCGATGTTAGACCAACGAATGAAAAATTAGTTGAAAGATCAAAGCATATTATTATGGATGCAACTGGAGTAAGTTATGAACAAGCAAAATTAACATTTGAATTAGCTGAACATGATGTCAAACTTGCAATAGTTATGATTCTAACGGATAACGATTTGAATCAAGCTAAAGAAAAATTAAAGAAGGCTCATGGTTTTGTTAGGGAAGCAATCAAATAAAATATTTGGAGGGGTTAAATTATGGCAGACAAAAAAATCGAAAAAATTGCAAATGAAATTTATGATAATGTAGGGGGGCCAGACAATGTTGAAAAATTAATTCATTGTATGACTCGAGTTAGGATGACAATTAGGGATGAAGATAAAGTAGATATTGAAAAATTGAAAAATATCGATGGTGTCATGGGTGTTGTTGAAGATGATACTTTGCAAGTGGTAGTTGGACCTGGTACAGTCAACAAAGTTGCAGATGAAATGGTAAGACAAGTAGGGGTTAAATTAGGCGAACCTTTCCCTTTGAAGAACGTAGTACAATCAACTCAAATGACTGATAAAGAATTGGTTGAGAGCAAAGCTGCTAAAGTAAAAGCAGAACATAAAGCTAAACAAAAGCAAACGCCAATAAAAAAGGTGCTTAAAGCAATTTCAAATATCTTTGTTCCACTAATTCCTGTATTTGTTGGAGCAGGATTGATTGGTGGATTGGCTGCTGTCCTTGGAAATATGATGGTTGCAGGGGATTTAAGTTCGAGCTGGACAGATTTTATTGCAGTTTTAAATGTTATTAAAAATGGTGTTTTCAGTTATTTAGTTATCTATGTAGGGATAAATAGTGCCAGTGAATTTGGTGCCACTCCAGGACTTGGTGGTGTTATCGGCGCTGTCACTTTGCTGAGTGGGGTAACCCCTGAAGCACCTCTCCATAATATCTTTAACGGTCAGGCACTAAGTGCTGGACAGGGTGGAATTATTGGTGTTATTTTTGCAGTGTGGGTATTAGCTATTTTAGAAAAAAGATTGCATAAATGGATTCCGGATTCTTTAGATATTATTATAACACCGACAATATCATTATTTGTTATTGGAATGATGACAATTTTCTTAGTAATGCCAGTTGCTGGGGTTGTTTCGAATTCTTTAGTTACATCAATTAACTGGGTCTTAGAAGTTGGTGGTGCATTTTCTGGTTTTGTTTTAGGGACTTTTTTCTTACCAATGGTAATGTTAGGATTACATCAAATTTTAACACCTATTCATCTTGAAATGATTGCTAAGTCTGGATCAACATTATTATTGCCAATTTTAGCAATGGCAGGAGCTGGACAAGTAGGGGCAGCAATTGCATTATGGGTTCGTTGTCGTAAAAATAAAAAATTAACAAATTTAATTAAAGGCGCTCTACCAGTCGGATTTCTAGGAATTGGGGAACCATTAATTTATGGGGTTATACTACCTTTAGGACGACCAATGATTACTGCTTGTCTTGGTGGCGGAATCGGTGGAGCGGTGATTGGTGGGATTGGTCATATTGGATCTATTGCAATAGGACCTTCTGGGGTAGCATTGATACCTTTAATAAGTAATGGACACTGGATTGGGTATATTCTTGGATTGCTTGCGGCATATGCGGGCGGATTTATTTTAACATTCTTTTTTGGTATTCCAAAAGATGCTATGATTGAGACAGAAGCATAAGACATACCATAAAAAGAGGTAAGAAGTATGGGTAATTATTTGTACACAATACAAGCAAATATGGATAAATACACAAAGGTAGAGCGAAAAATAGCACGGTTTATTTTAGAGCACCCTCAGAAAGTAATAAGAATGAGTACACAGAGTATGGCAGAGGTGGTAGGTGTCAGCACTGCAGCAATAACGCGATTTGGAAAAAGTATTAGTGATACTGGTTTTCCAGGATTAAAATTAGAATTATCAGCAGAAATCCAAGATGATAAATCAATGCTCGAGGAAATTAATCCTAAAGATGATTTAGTGACGACACAACAAAAATTAACCATGCGGATACAACATACGATTGAGGAATCAAATAAAACATTAGATGAGGAAGTCGTTAATGCTGCGAAGGTTATTGCAGAGTCAAAAATAATCTATGCGTATGGAATTGGAGCATCAGAAATTGTAGCTAAAGATTTCCAACAAAAATTTATTCGAGTTGGTAAGTCTGTTATAGAAACACTTGATACACATCTAATTGCCGTTGGATTATCGCAACTAAAAGAAGGAACAACTTTATTCTTGATATCAAATTCAGGGGAAAATACGGATGCAATTAAGTTAGCAAATCTTGCAAATCGACAAAAAATAAAAGTTATCGTTTTAACACATAATAAAAAAAGTACATTGGCCAAATTAGCTAATATTATTTTAGAACATGACGATAGTGAAGAAAATAAAAAATTCAGAAGTGCAGCGACTACTTCTTTAATTGCTCAATTATATGCAGTCGATCTTGTGTATTATTCTTTTGTATCAATTCATTTTGATGATAATGTTACAAGATTGACAGATTCAAGGGATGTCGTAAAGAAATATTTCACCAAAAGCAAACCTAAATTCTAAAAACACTATCTTTTATAATATTAATTTGTTACAATCAAACTATAAATTCGATGATAAAAGCTAGTAAACTAATTAATTTTAAAGCAAGTCTAGGTTGATGGAAGCTAGATAAAAGCGTTAGTTGAATCGTACTTTTTAGAAATAACTGAATATTTTGAGTGGATATTAATCAATTAGAGTGGTACCGCGGGAATTCTCGTCTCTTACATAATTATTTGTAAGGGGCTTTTTTTATACAATTTTAGGAGGAATGGATAATGAATTATAAACAACAAGTTGCACAAGCATTGGTTGCTATCGTTGATGGAAACCTTACTGAAGAAGAAATTATTGCCAAAATTGAAATACCAAAAAGTTCTGATATGGGGGATTATGCATTTCCAGCTTTTGCATTAGCTAAAGCATTTAGAAAAGCACCTCAGATGATTGCTAAAGACTTAGTAGAGAAAATTGATCAAAGTCAATTTGAGTCAGTTGCTGCAGTTGGGCCATATGTTAACTTTTTCTTGAATAAGGCTGCATTTAGTCAAGATATTATTGAACAAGTGCTTTCAAATGGCAGTGAGTATGGCGCATCTGATATTGGTCATGATGGTAACGTACCAATTGATATGTCATCACCCAATATTGCTAAACCTATTTCAATGGGACATTTACGTTCAACTGTGATTGGTAATTCAATTGCAAACATCTTGGCTAAAATTAATTATAATCCAATTAAAATTAATCATTTAGGCGATTGGGGAACTCAATTTGGTAAGTTAATTACTGCTTATAAATTATGGGGTAGTGAAGCAGAAGTTAAAGCTGATCCTATCAATAAATTACTTGAATACTACGTTCGTTTCCATAAAGAAGCAGAAGAAAATCCAGAGTTAGATGTTGCAGCTCGTGCATGGTTTAAAAAGCTCGAGGATGGCGATGAAGAAGCAATCGAACTTTGGACTTGGTTCCGTGCAGAATCATTATCAGCTTTCAATAAAATTTATGATATGCTGGGTGTCCAATTTGATTCATTTAAAGGGGAAGCCTTTTATAATGATAAAATGGGCGAAGTTGTGACAATGTTAAAAGATAAAAATTTGTTAAAAGAAAGCCAAGGCGCAGAAATTGTTGATCTTGAAAAATACGATTTAAACCCTGCCTTGATTCAAAAAACAGATGGGGCAACTTTATATATTACTCGTGATTTAGCTGCTGCTATTTACCGTAAACGGACGTATAATTTTGTACAGTCATTGTATGTTGTCGGAAATGAACAAGCTAACCATTTTAGACAATTAAAGGCTGTGTTAAAGGAAATGGGTAATGATTGGTCAGATGATATGCACCACATTCCATTTGGCTTAATCACACAAGGTGGTAAGAAATTATCGACTCGTTCAGGACGTGTTATTTTACTTGAAGAAGTTTTAGATGATGCTACAAGCCTTGCTAAAAAACAAATTCAAGATAAAAATCCTGACCTACCAAATGCTGAACAAGTTGCTAAAGATGTTGGTGTTGGGGCTGTTATTTTCCATGATTTAAAGAATGAACGTATGAATAATTTTGATTTTGTTTTAGAAGAAGTTGTTCGTTTTGAAGGTGAAACAGGTCCCTATGTCCAATATTCAAATGCTAGAGCACAAAGTATTATTCGTAAAGCGGGTGATGTTTCAATTAGTGAAAGTAACAATGAACTTTCTGATCCTGCTGCATGGGATACAATTAAGTTACTTGGTGACTTCCCTAAAATAATTAAACGTGCAGCTAAAGAATATGAACCATCAGTAATTGCTAAATACGCTATTCATTTATCAAGAGCATTTAATAAATACTATGCAAATTCAAAGATATTAGTTGAAGATGATCAAAAATTAGCTCGTTTAGCACTCGTTCAAAGTGTGAGCGTCGTTTTAACAGAATCATTAAGATTATTAGGCGTAAATGCACCAAAAGAAATGTAATTAATAAAAAAGTTGACTTAATTGTTAACTTTTTTATTTTATCTAAATATTGTTAGATGTACTTTTTAACGATGATTGTGCGTTTGAACACAAAATGGATGTGCGAATACGACCAGTTTATTTTTATCATTTTGGTACTGTTAGATTAATGATTTAGAGCTATCAGTGAATCAAAAAAATAAACCAGGGTCTCCAAAATCCGAAAAAATAAATCGACATTCTATATTTAATCTGATAGTGTTGATAGTTATATATCATAAATATAGGTATTAAGGGAGTAAAGGGATGATTACAGAAAAAGAAAGACAAAGGTATCGATCAGAATTTTCTGACCATGAGTTGTTTGGTTGTTTAAGTGAGGATGAACAAGGAGCTTGTTTTGAACAAATTACATTTAAAAGATTTCTAAAAGGAAATACTATTTTTGATATGAATGATAAACGTGATTTTATTTATGTTGTCTTGGATGGATTAGTTAAAATTGAACGTGGTGATCGAGCTGGTATTTTTCAAAATTATATGTATGTTACATCGAAACAAATATTTCCAATTGGTGGAATGTTACAGAGTGAATATTATACTGTTTCAAGTCGTGCTGCTACACTAGCGACGGTCGCTAAGATTCCTGTTGAACTTATTGAGAATTTAATCAAAACACATTATGAAGTTTCTGCGTACTTATTTGGGCAAATTGATAATATTTTAAATTGTTCAGAAGTGTTAAGGTTAAGAACCGTATGTAGTAATACAACAACCCGGATAACACAAGTGTTACAGTATTTAAGTGAGAATCTAGCCGATAAACATGGTGAGAATAGTCTGCGAATCCCATATGTGATTACACATGAAGATATTGCGACGATTAGTGGAACGCGGCGTGAAACCGTTGGACGAGTTATTCAGAAATTAGTGTTAGATGGTTATATTATTAGAGATTCAGGTATGCTTATATTTGAATCAAAATTCAATAAAATGAATAAAATCGTCCTAAATTAAGCGTATTATTTCAGTATTCATATTTCTTTTGCTATACTAAGAATAAATACTCATTCAAAGAGGGATTCTTATGAAGAAAGAGATACGTCAAGCTAAAATTGAACAGTTAATTAATAAAAAAGTAATTGCAACGCAGGATGATTTGATTTCAGAATTGGAACATGTGAATATTAAGGCGACTCAAGCGACTATTTCTAGAGATATTCGTGAAATGAAAATTGTTAAAGCTCAAGATGAACAAGGTGATTTGAGATACGCAATTTTTAAGTCAGGTAATTTAAGTGAAGAAGTTCATTTATTTGAAATTATTTTTGAAGTCGTTACTAATATTACTAAAATCCAATTTATGAATGTTGTTAAAACGATTCCAAGTAACGGTAATTTACTGGCAGCAATTATCGATGATTTTGGCTTCCCGGATATTGTTGGAACTGTTGCGGGACATGATACAATTATGATTATTAGTTCAGATGAGCAGGCCGCACAACGTGTCTATGATATTTTTACTGAACACGCAAATCCAGATAATTTAATTTAAAATACTGTGAGACTAAGGAGTAGATAACATCTACATTTCTTAGTCTTTTTTTAAATATTTAAAAATATCATAATAAAAAGGCTAATTTACTTTTTATAATATTGCTATGGTAAAATAATAAATGATATTAAGATTAAATATGGGGACAACTAATGAAAAATGAAAATAAAAGAACTAAAAATGAAAATTGGTTTGTAATACATCTAATTCAATTTAAAAATTGGTTTCGACAGGGATGGAAATTTGTGCATGGTTGGAAATGGTTGACTATTTTTATTTTAGCAATTATTTTAGGTTCGAGTGCGTATTTAACTTATGTAGCCAAAACAACAAATGTTAGTGGGTTAAAAGCTGCTTTACAACAATCAACTGAGGTTTTTGATAAAGATGGCGATAAAGCAGGATCGTTATACTCTCAAAAGGGTACTTACGTTTCATTAAATAAGATTTCACCCAATATTCAAAATGCTGTACTGTCATCAGAAGATCGTAATTTTTATCATGAATATGGATTTTCAATCAAAGGGATGGCACGTTCTGTGGTTTCATTGGTTAAAAATCGATTAACTGGAAGTAGTGCAATTAGTGGTGGCGGAAGTACTATAACGCAACAACTTGTTAAAAATGCATTCTTGTCACAGGAGCAAACTTATAGTCGTAAGGCTAAAGAAATATTTATTTCAATTGAAACGGAAAAAGTATATTCAAAAAAAGACATTCTAACGATGTACTTAAATAATGCATATTTTGGTAATGGCGTTTGGGGTGTTCAAGATGCCTCTAAAAAATATTTTGGAAAAAGTGCTTCAGATTTAACTGTTAGTGAGGCTGCAGTTATTGCGGGTATGTTAACATCGCCAGGGGCATATAATCCGATAGATCATCCTGTTGCAGCTAAACAAAGGCGTAATGTTGTTCTGAATGTTATGTATGAAAATAAAAAAATCTCTAGTGCAGAATTATCAAGTGCTAAGCAGACGGGTATTACATTAAATGATACGTACGATTATCAATCAGGTTATAAATATCCTTATTATTTTGATGCCGTTATTAGTGAAGCAATTAAAAATTATGGGTTAACTGAATCAGATATTATGAATCGTGGTTATAAAATTTATACGGCGATGGATCAGACCCATCAAGAAGCTATGCAAACATCATTTGATAACTCTACCTTGTTCCCTTTGGATGCTGATGATGGGACAAAAGCTCAGGGTGGATCAATTGCTATTAATTCAACGAATGGTGGTGTGACAGCAGTTGTTGGTGGACGAGGTAAACACGTTTTTAGGGGATATAATCGAGCGACTCAGATTAACCGCCAACCGGGGTCAACACTAAAACCAATTGCCGTATATATGCCTGCTTTAGAAGATGGCTATTTTTATGATTCTGAATTAAAAGATAAAAAACAATCATATGGATCAAATAATTATTCACCAAATAATTACGACAATCAATATGCAGGTAAAATACCAATGTATAAGGCATTGGCACTTAGTAAAAATGCGCCAGCTGTGTGGTTGTTAAATAAAATTGGTGTTGATAAAGGATACGATGCTGTTAAAAAATTTGGTATACCGGTTAAAAGTTCGGACAAAAACTTAGATTTAGCTTTGGGTGGTTTAACTACTGGTGTCTCACCCTACGAAATGGCTAGTGCATATACTGCGTTTGCTAATGGTGGTATTCAAAAAAAGGCTCATTTTATTACTAAAATTGTTGATGCTTCTGGTAAAACGATTGTTAATAATTCAGACAATAGTGAAACTAAAGTTATGAGTAGTAAGGTAGCTAAATCGATGACAAGTATGATGATGGGTGTCTTTGAAACTGGAGGAACTGGCGAACTTGCTGTCCCAGCTGGATATACAGTTGCTGGTAAAACGGGAAGTACAGAGGCTAAAAAAGGTTCTACAGATGGGACGAAAGATCAGTGGGTTATTGGATATACACCAGACATTACTGTCGCAACATGGGTTGGTTTTGATCAAACTGATGATACTCATTACCTAAGAAATTCAAGTGGGGATATCGTTGATTCCTTATTTAAAAGCGAAATGTCAGGTATATTACCTAATACTGCTCAGACAAGCTTCTCAACGAAATCTGCTACTACTTTAGCAAATAATACCGGTTCAAATGATAGTGGAGATGGTATTTTAGAATCAGTAGAAAAGCAAACAGATGAAATAAAAAATAAATTATCTGATTCTGCTAAAAAAGCCCAAAAATGGCTCAGTGATAGTATTAATGGGATGTTTGGAAATTAGAACAAATCAATGCAAATTATGGATAAAAATGATACACTAATTAAGTTAATATAAATTATTATTGGAGGAATCAGAAATGGTTGTTAATATTTATGATACAGCGAACCAAATGAGTCAAGATCTTAGTCAAACGGAAGAATATAAGGCTTTGAAATCAGCTTATACAAAAATGCAAGAAGATGAAATTGCATATAAATTATTTAAAGAATTTCAAACAATTCAAATGTCTTTGCAACAAAAACAAATGAATGGTGAAGAAATGACAGACGAAGAACTTGAAAATGCTCATAATCTTTCAGAAAAAATCGGTGATTTTGATACAATCAAAGATTTAATGGTTAAAGAACAAGTTTTAAGTGAAATTATGAATGAAGTTAATTCAATTATCACAAAACCAATACAAGATTTATATCATAATTAATTCGAATAAAAATCCTGGAAGCAAAGCAATTATGTTTTGTACCAGGTTTTTTTTTATAAAGGAGTGGGAAGATGAAATTTATTCATGCAGCTGATTTACATTTAGATAGTCCTTTTGGAGGATTAAAAAATGTACCAAGTCAGTTAATGGATTCGATTTATCAGTCAACATTTAAAGCTTTGAGTAATCTCGTAGATACGGCTATTGAAGAATCAGTAGACTTTGTTTGTTTAGTTGGGGATTTATATGATTCATCTGAGATGAGTATTATGGCACAAACAACGTTAATTAGTCAGTGTGAACGACTGCAAAAGGCCGGAATAAATGTTTATTTGAGTTTTGGTAACCATGATTTTTCTGATAATGCTCAAGATCATTTAACTTTTCCATCAAATGTAACTTTATTTACAAGTGAAGTTGAAACAGTGACGCACATTTTAAAAAATGGCGATGAAGTTCGATTAACTGGGTTTAGTTATGCACATAGATGGGAACCATCAAAAATCGTTGATTATCCTGTTCGTGGTGATGAGAAATGGCATATTGGGCTTATCCATGGGGCAAATGAGGGTATAAATTCAATATCAGATGAAAGTTATGCACCATTTACTGTTAAAGAATTATTACAGAAAAATTATGATTATTGGGGATTGGGTCATATTCATGTAAGACAGATTTTGAATGAACAACCCCCAGTTATCTATCCTGGAAATACACAAGGTCGGCACCGTAAAGAATCAGGCGATAAAGGGTTTTATCTAGTGAATAGTGATGGAAATAAGTTGGTTCCCAAATTTATAACGTCATCTACAATTGATTGGGAAACAGTTAATATTTCAATGGCAAAAATTGATTCACTATCAGATGCTATTGATAAGATTGACGCTGAATGCCAACTTTTTTCTAAAGATAAATCATATTTAATAGTGATACAAATCACAGATTTAGATAATTTTAGTGATAGCCTAGTAAATCGCATTCAAAATGGTGATTTATTAACTGCTTGGATTCAAAAACATATGCCAGATAATTACTATTGGATTGTTAAAATTAAAACGGTGATTAATAAAAAGGTAGCTTTTGAATCAATTGATCAACAATACTGGGAAGAAAGCGCAAAACGTGTTTTTACTGATGATGGAATGACTGAACTCGCTGATAAATTATTACAAATTCCGGAACTTAATACGTACTTATTAGAAACGGGACATTTAGTAGAATTACAAGAAAATTCAAAAACATTGCTTCATGAAAATCAAGCGATAGAGGGTCATATAGATGAAAATAACTAAAGTTAAAATTTACGGATTTGGGAAGTGGCATGATAAAACGTTTGATTTTAATCAAACGAATCAGGTTATTTTTGGTCTGAATGAAGCAGGTAAATCGACGTTAACAGCATTCGTATTGAGTATGTTATTTGGATTTGCAAATGCGAAAAAGAAGTACCAACAATATCTGCCTAAAGACTCATCCACATATGGTGGAGAGTTGGAATTATTAATTGGTAACGATGCTTATCGACTAACTCGTACACAAGGTAAATCTGGTGGCAAGGTATCTATTGTTAAAAGTGATGATGGGATGAAAGTAGCTAGTAGTAAGCTGCATGAATGGCTAAATCCAGTCGATGAAAATTTATACAATCAAGTATTTTCATTTAATCAGCAGGCGTTAAACCAAGTATTTAATTTAACGAATGAAGATTTAAATGAGTATCTAACGACGATGGGAGCAGTTGGTAGTCAAGAATGGTTAGAATTAACTAAAAAAATTCAAAAAGATGCCGATCACGTCTATAAGCCAGCAGGTCGTGTAACTGAGTTAAATAAGGAAATTGCGTTATACAATGATTTAGTTAATAAAATAAATATTGCCAAACAGAAATTTCCGGAATATGTTGAGACACAAAAAAAGTTAGATCAAAATAGGGAACAAATTAAAGGGCTACAAACAACACAATATAATCTAACCAAAGATTACCAACGCTACGAACAATTAAAGCAAAATTGGTCAATATATGAACAATCTAATGAGTTGACGGATAAGCTAAAACAAACTGATGAAGATGCTATGATTTCTGTTGATAATTATCAAAAAATACAAAATTTACTAGAGAAACAAAAGATAAATAATGAAAGGTTAAAATCGATTAATCAGAGTGTAGTTGATGAAAAAGAAAATTTAGCAGCATTAAATTTAATAAATTTTTATGAAAACAATAAAGTTGATTTTGATATATTATTTGAACAATTAGCTGATAATCAACAATATTTAGATAAAGTTGTATTAGAACAGACGAGTTTAAACCAACTATTAACAGAACAAGAACGGTTAATGATGCAATATCAAAATATCAACGGAAAAGTTCCAATAGCGTTTGATCCTGATGATTTTAAAAATATTGTCACATTAATTAAATCTGAAGAGAGCAATAAACGAATACTTCAAGAAATTGAACAAAAGCAATTGACGAAAAAACAAGATATTTTAGATTTAAATCAATCAATTGATCAAAAAAATCAAGTACAAAAAAGTAAATGGTCTACACAACAAAGTATCTTAGTAGGGGTAAGTGTTATACTATTTGTACTAAGTATGATCTTACCAATGCCGTTTAAAATAATGGGATTGATACTAGATATTATGATAGTTGTATATACCATAATTGTATTTAAGCAGTCTAATTCTAAGGATAAATCAAGTAGTGATGCTCTGATGCAAATACAAAATAAAAGACAAATGATTACTGCAGAAATTGATGAAAATCAATTGAAGATAGGTGAACTGGACGAACAATTGAGACAAACTGATACTGAATTAACGGATTATCAAATTCAATACGTTTTAGATGATTTTCCAAAGAATCAGTGGTTCTCAATTCAAAATGACTTAAGTCGAATACAGTCTATAACAGATCAAATTAGTCAAAAATCAGCAGAAATTAAAACGTTAACTGACAAGATAAAAAATTATTTGAATCAGACAGATTTTGCTGATAGTTTTCTAGCACTAAATAAAAGTGATATGGCAGATAGTTTAGCTAGAATTAGAGGCTTTAATGATAAATTACAACCTTTAATTGCTGAATCACAATCAATAAAAAATAAAATGGGCTATTTAAATGAACAACAAAAGCATGAAGATAATGTGACTGCTGATATTTCTAATCAAATTAATGAAATATTAACGCAATATCATTTAACGTCAATTGAGCAATTTGAAAAAAATTACGATTTACAAAAGCAATTTGTTCAAGACAAATCTAAATTGGATACAATTAATGAGCAGCTTCCTGTGGAGGTTAGAAAAAATCTTGCTAGATTTGAAACGAAAGAAAGTTTAGATGAACAATTAGATGAGCTTACAGAACAATTGAAACAATTGCAAAATAGTATAATGAACATTAATCAGGAGATTATTGATCAACAGACGTTATTACGGACTTTGAAGGCAGAAGGGAATTATACAGAACTTCGACAAGAGTTGGCTGAAAAAGTTACAATTTTAAGTGAATTAGCTGATAAATGGTTAACTCAAAAGTTAACTATTAATTGGATTAACGAGGCATTAAAAGACTCTTCTGGGGTTAGAATGCCACAAATGTTGCAATTAGCAAATCATTATTTTGAACTATTAACATTAGGCCATTTTACACAAATAAATAATATATCAGGATTATTAACCGTCGTTTCTTCTGATATGGTATCATTTGAAGTGGGAGAATTGTCACAAGGAACAGCAGAGCAGCTATATATCGCACTTAGATTTGCTTTAATCATGACAATTAATAAATCAATCGAATTACCATTAATTATTGATGATGGGTTTGTTAATTTTGATAAAAACAGAAAAAATGCCGTTTTAAAACTAATACGAGAAATAAGTAAAAAAGTTCAAATTATTTATTTAACGGCAGATGATTCAGGATTAACTGGATTTGATAACGATAAAATAATTAAGTTATAGGAGGATGGACATGGCACAAGAGAAAAAAATATTTGAATATAAAGTTGACGAAAACGTAGCATTATTTGTTTTAATTAAGAGTGCAGAAGTTAGAAATACAAAGAATAATAAGCAATTTATTGCATTTAATTTTGAAGATAGTTCAGGCCAAATTAGCGCTAAGCTTTGGGATGCAACGCCAGAGGCAATTGAACAATTTCAAACGGGTAAAGTTGCCTTTATAAAAGGAAAACGTGAAGTTTACCAAAATAATCCACAGATGAAAATCTATCATATTAGATTGACTGAAGAGGGTGAACCTAATGATCCGAGTCAATTTGTCGTTAGTGCACCAATGAAAAAAGATGAGATGGAAGAAGAATTTAATAAAGCTATTTTTGAAATTACAAACCCAAATTGGAATCGAATTGTAAGATATCTCATTGCCGAAAAACATGATGATTTTTTCAGTTATCCCGCTGCAAAGAAAAATCATCACGCATTTTCTGGTGGGTTAGCCTACCATACACTTTCAATGTTGCGATTAGCTAAATCAATTGTTGCCGAATATGGTGATGTGATTAATGCACCATTACTTTACGCAGGTGTGATTTTACATGATTTAGGAAAAACAATCGAATTATCAGGTTCTGTGGCAACAACTTATACATTAGCTGGAAATTTAATTGGGCATATTGTATTAATTGATGAAGAAATTGTTAAAGCAGCAGGTGAATTAAAAATTGATCTTCAGACAGAAGACATGATTTTATTACGTCACGTTGTTCTTGCGCATCATGGGTTACTAGAGTATGGTTCACCAGTGCAACCTCATTTAATTGAAGCAGATGTTTTACATCAAATTGATAATATTGATGCATCAATTCAAATGTTGAAAGGGTCATTGGCTCATACAGAAGAGGGCGAATTTTCTGAACGTATATTTGGTATGGATGGTCGAAATTTCTATAAACCACATGCTGACAGTAATGTAACAAATAATTAAATTGAAAAATATCTCAATGGATAAATTCCATTGAGATATTTTTTTCGAAAAAAAAACACCAGATATAATCTGATGTTTTGATGTATTTATTTTGAAGATGAAGAAGATGATGATAAGTAGCTTGAAAGAACATCTTTCAAGTCATCATCTTTGATTGATACGTTACCTTTTTTAAGAACTTTACCAACAATTTTTTGTAATTTAGTTGAGTCAGCCATAGTTTCAGTAACAATTTGTTCTTTTAAGTCAGAAATGTGATCGGCTTTTTTACCTTTACCAGCATTTTTAACACTCAAGATTACATCATAACCTGCTGTTGTTTTAACAGGTGTAGTTGTATATTTACCTTGTTTTAAATCAAATGCAGCTTTTTTAAATTCTGCTGTTAGTGTTGTATCTGTATTGTTAAATGCAGCTAAAGTACCACCAGTACTTGCAGAAGTTGTATCTGTTGATTTTGATTTAGCTAATGCAGTAAATTTGTCAGTTAACTTTTTAGCAGTCTTTTGTTCATCAAGTTGTTTGATGATTTTTTCTGCATCTGATTTTGAAGCAACTTGAATACGTTGAACTGTAATAGTTGGTTGGTATTCTTCCCATTGCTTATCTACAGCTGTAGAACTTAAATCACTGTAATGTTTAACAGCAGCTTTTAAAAGTAAGTTAGAACGTAATTCTGCTTTAAAACTAGTCTTTGTCATACTGTTTTGTGATAAGACAGATGAGAAACTTGAACCATATTTAGCTTTATAAGTATCGTATTGTTTTGTGACTTCTTTATCAGAAACATCATCACCATATTGTTTTTCCAATACTTTGTTCAAAATCATTTGTTGTAAAATTGATGTACCACTTGAAGTTTTCTTCAAACTATCGTAGTAAGCACTTTCTGTAACCTTACCACCTGAAGTAGTTGCAACTGTTGAGCTCCCACAACCCGCTAATGTAAATGTTAATAGTACGCCGGCTAAAGCAACAAGCCATTTTTTCATAACCTAACACATCCTATTTCTTAAATTTTTTGTCTTCTCAATGAAAGACTAATACGTTTAATATAACATAATTATCATATAATGAAAGTAAATGACCGAAAATTCACAAAAAAATCAAACTTTTAAAAGCCTAATTCATTGATACTTTTCTAATTTTTTATTAATTTTATTGATATTTGGCTCGATCTCATAAGTAAACTTTTCTATACGATTGCTAATGGAATCGACGATGGGTAATGTTTCTTCGATAATCGTATTCAGATGATCTGTAGCATACTGCAATTTTTTTGATGAATTAGTTACGCGATTGATATCATTTTGATAGTCAGAAAAATCTGCTTTTAACTGAACTTTTTTATCTGCAACAAAAGTAATAAGTTCATCTCTATGGTTATAGGCATAGTATGCTGACCCACCAATAATTGATAACAAACTAATTCGTTTAAGTGTTTTTGACATTATTTTTCTCCAATCTTATTCTTGATTGACATCATAATTGATTCAAGTTGCTCGGATGTGTACTTCTTGGAATTATCCTTGAATGACATTTTAAAAGTATCTTTTGTTGAGTATCTAGGAATTAAATGAAAATGTGAGTGAAAAACAGATTGGTAAGCTAGTTCACCGTTATTATTGACGATATTCATCCCTTGAATATCTGGATTGCTTACTTTAATTGCGGAAGCAATCATTGGAATTTTAGAAAAAACTTTACTAGCGAGTGCTTGGTCATATTCAAAAATATTAGCAACATGTTTTTTTGGAATAACAAGTGTATGGCCTGGGGTTGTTTGTGAGATATCAAGAAATGCTTTAATGTCTTCATCTTCGTATACGGTGAAACTAGGAATATCATTGGCAATTATTTTACAAAAAATACAGTCAGTCATATGTTTGCCTTCTTTCAAAGTTAGTTAATACTTTTATTATACATCATGAATGATAATTCACCATAATATGATATAATTAAAGGCATAAATAAATTGTAAATGGGGAATTAGAAAATGACATTAGAAGTTAAAAATTTAGTGGGTGGTTACTCTCAAATACCAGTTTTAAAAGATATTTCTTTTGAAGTTAAACCTGGAAATGTCGTTGGCTTAATTGGTTTAAATGGTGCAGGTAAATCGACTACAATCAATCATATAATTGGGTTATTAACCCCGCAAAAAGGAACTATTAAATTAAATGGCGTAACCTTAAGGGAAGATAGCCAGGCTTATAAATCACATTTAGCATATATTCCTGAAACGCCTATTCTTTATGAAGAATTAACATTAAAAGAACACATTGAACTCTCAATGATGGCTTATGGATTGAATGAAACTAAGGCATGGAAAAAAGCTAATGAATTACTTAAAATATTTAGACTTGATAACAAGTTAGAATGGTTTCCCGCTAACTTTTCAAAAGGGATGAAACAAAAAGTTATGATTGTCTGTGCTTTTTTAACAGAATCTGATTTTTATGTTATTGATGAGCCATTTCTCGGGCTAGACCCCTTAGCAATTAACGATTTATTAGAGTTAATTGTTGCTGAAAAGAAGCGTGGCGCAAGTGTCTTAATGTCAACTCACGTTTTAGCCACAGCTGAAAAGTATTGCGATTGGTTCATTTTACTGAATAAAGGTGAAATTAAAACACAAGGAACAATGGTTGAATTAAGACAAGCCTATAAGAATCCAGATGCTTCCTTAGATGAAATTTATCTTGGTTTAACTAAGGAAGAGGTAACAAAATGAAAGACTTATGGACAACACGTTTAAAAAGTCATCAGTTATTATTATTAAAATATTTACGATATGTTTTGAATGATCATTTTGTTGTTGCAATTATGTTTTTTGTTGGTGGACTTGGTTTGGCTTATTCAAATGGGCTAAAGGTGATGCCTGTTAATTTAGTTTGGTATCGGCCTGCATTAGTGATTGGATTACTGGTGATTTTACAAATCGGCCGTTTAAGTACGTTATTAAAAGAAGCGGATATTGTTTTTCTTTTACCACAGGAACATGCATTAATTAGTTATTTAAAAAAGGCAAAACGCTATTCAACAGTTATGGCCAGCTTAATGCAAGTTGGATTTATTGTGTTACTTATCCCAGTTATGATGATTGGAATGAAAATCTCAGTAATCAATATTATTTTCTTGATTTTAACGCAACTATGCTTGAAAAATAATTGGTTAGTCATTTCATTACTTGAAAAATATCAAAATAACCGGTTTAGTTGGGGAAGTATCAAATTAGTTAATATTTTATTGCCTATTTTGATTTATATCCTTGGATTATATGGTACGTTTATTCTGAGTTTTATCGTTGCTATTTTAAGTAGCTTTGTTTTAAATCAGCTAGCTGCAAAAGGATTTAAGGAAATCTTTGATTGGAAAAAAGCAATCAGTTTTGAAGAAAATAGAATGTTAGGGATTTACCGTTTCTTTAATTTATTTACTGATGTACCAATGGTTAGAGGGAATGTTAAGAGAAGAGTGTACCTTGATTTCATTTTAAATCATATTAAAAAAGATGACGCAAATGTTTATACATTTTTATATGCAAGGGGATTTATTCGCGGAACTGAATTTAGTGGCTTATTTATTAGATTAACTCTAATTGGAGCGCTAATTATTGCATTTATTTCAAATGGTTGGCTAGCACTCGCATTTTTAATCTTATTTATTTATCTGATTGGTTTTCAATTGTTACCTTTTGCAAAACATTACGATAATATTATTTTTACTAGACTATATCCAAAAGGAAAAGAGTATCAAATTAAGAATTTCAAAAAGTTTACATTAACAATTATAAGTGTAAGTGCAGTACTTTTTAATATCGCAATCTATATTGGTACAGGACAATTTTTAATGATGGGTTATGGTGTTTTGGTGAGTTTAGTGGAAATAATGCTGTTTACTAATGTTTACTTAGTTACCAGAGTTAAAAAAATCCTTGACGTATAATAGGGATGTTTGTAAGATGAAACTATAGCATCAGAGCTTAGTCGGGAAAAAGAGGTAATAATAGTATGGATTTTAATTTAGATCCCGGTTGGCAATTGTTACCAATTGGTGGAGATACAGGCACTGCATACATGGGTACACGTGCACAAGAAAAGGTGTTTTTGAAACAAAATATGTCACCTTTTTTAGCTGCGCTCTCAGTTGCTGGTATTACACCAAAATTAATTTGGACTAAGCGAATCTCAAGTGGGGATACAATAACTGCACAAGAGTGGCTAAATGGACGAAACCTTCATTCTGATGAAATGGATCAAAAAATGGTTCCTGAATTATTATCTAAAATTCATCGCTCAAAGCAATTAAAAAATATGTTGAGACAGGTTGGTGGAGAAGTTATCACACCTAGTGGCTTATTAGCTAATTATTTTGACGATTTGAGTGATGATTTAAAGCAGCACCCCTTGCTATCAAAAATGTTTCAGCAATTAAATGAACATCAACCTGAACTATCAACGGATAAGTATACAGTTTGTCATGGTGATTTGAATCATCGAAATTGGTTACAGTCTGATACTAATCAATTATATTTAGTTGATTGGGAGTCAGCAAAAATTGCTGATCCTGCTATGGATTTGAGCTTAGTTATGTCTGAATACATTCCAGATACACAATGGAGTAGTTGGCTGAGTGGTTATCATGAGTCATTGGAGAATAACGATTTATTAAACAGAATAAACTGGTACATTATAATAGCAAAATTACAACGAATAAAAAAAGCACATCAATTAAGTCGATTTCATGAAATGAATCAGGCAATAATAGAATTACAAAAATATAATATAAAAATGGATTAAAAAGTAAGTGGGGCTAAAACGATTAATACGTTCTAGCCCCACTTACTTTATCAAATGAAATGAGGATATATAAGTTGAGATTAAGAAATAAAGCATGGGCTGAACCGTTAATTGCAGAACATCCGGAACTACTTGTAACATCACCTAATCAGTTTAAGGGTAAATGGCAATCAAGATTTGAGAAAAAACAACCACTTTTTATTGAAATAGGTATGGGTAAGGGTGGATTTATTATGGGAATGGCTAGAAAATTTCCGGAATATAATTTTATCGGAATTGAATTGCAAACGACAATTGCAGCAATTACGTTGAAGAAACAAGTTGAAGCACAAATTCCAAATTTACAATTAATTTTAGGTAACGGTGATTCGGTAACTGAATTTTTTGATGATAATGAAGTTGATGGCATTTATTTGAATTTTTCAGATCCTTGGCCTAAAACAAGACAAGCCAAACGTCGACTTACTCATGGCAGTTTCTTAAAAGGCTATGAAAAAGTTATGAAAAATGATGGTCATCTTGAATTTAAGACAGATAATCGTGGCTTGTTTGAATACTCATTAGTTAGTTTAAATGAGTATGGAATGGGTTATGATCAAGTTTGGCTTGATTTACATGCAAGCGTTGAAGCTGAAGATAATGTCATGACTGAATATGAAGAAAAATTTAGTAAAAAGGGACAGCCTATCTATAAGTTAGAAGCACATTTTAATACGTCTAAAAATCTGGAATAAAAATTCCAGATTTTTTTTGTAAAAACGCCGTTACATAGTAACTAAGCTACATTCATGGATTCTTTTATGGTACTATTATATAATATAAAGTAAGAAATATTAAGCTAAGTGAGTAGACAAAATTGGGACTAATTCGTCCAATAAAATGAAAAGGGGCTCTCTAATATGAATGATAAAACGTTTAATTTAGTTAAAACAATGACTGAACTTCAGGCAACAAGTGGATTTGAAAATAACGTACGTGATGTAATGCGCGAAAAAATGACACCAAATGTTGATGAGGTTGTTCAGGATGGTTTGGGTGGGATTTTTGGTATCCGTAAAAATGCAGATATAAATGCACCTAAAATTATGACCGCTGCTCATATGGACGAAGTTGGATTCATGCTTGCCGCAATTAATGACAATGGGTTATTTTCAGTTCGCCCACTTGGTGGATGGAATCCATTTGTTGTTTCTTCACAACGATTCACACTAACAACACGATCAGGTCAAACGTACCCAATAATTTCTTCTTCAGTATCACCTCATTTATTGCGTGGTGATAATCATCAAAATGCAACACCACAAATTAATGATATTTTATTTGATGGTGGATTTGAATCTGCAAGTGAAGCAAAAGAGTTTGGTATTGCACCAGGAGATTATATTGTTCCGGATGTTGAAACAATTAAAACAGCTAATGGTAAAAATATTATTAGTAAGGCATGGGATAACCGTTACGGTTGTACTGCAGTACTGGAAACACTTGAAAAATTAAAAGACGTAACATTACCAAATACTTTATTCGCTGGTGCTAATGTTCAAGAAGAAGTTGGACTACGAGGCACGCCAGGTGCAGTAAATATGCTGAAACCTGATTTATTTTTTGCTGTCGACTGTTCAGCAGCAAATGATATTGAAACAACAAAGGGAACATTTGGACATCTTGGTGAAGGAACGTTGATCAGAATTTATGATCCAAGATTAGTAACGCTTCCTAGATTAAAAGAATTTTTATTGGATACTGCTTCGGATAACAATATTCCTTATCAGTACTTTGTTTCTCAAGGTGGTACTGATGCTGGCGCAGCTCAAACAGCAAATAATGGTATTCCAAGTTCTGTTATTGGCGTTTGTGCACGTTATATTCATACGCATCAAACAATGTTCTCAATCAGAGACTATGAAGCAGCAAAAGAATTACTTGAAAAAACAATTTTAGGATTGGACCGTTCAACTGTCGATACAATCATTAAGGGGTAGTTAGATTGGAAAAATTAAAAGTTTTAGAAAAAGATAAATTAAATGAATTATTATTGAATGGTAAATCATTGTTTTATTTTACGGCAGGTTGGTGTCCAGACTGTAACTTTATTGAACCATTAATGCCTGAAATTGAAGCAGAGTATTCCGATTTTAAATTCTATAAAGTAGATCGCGATGAACAAATTGAACTTTGCCAAGATTGGGGTATTTTTGGTATTCCGAGTTTTGTTGCATACAATAACGGTGTTGAGCTTGATCGTTATGTGAATAAAGAGCGTAAAACGAAAGAACAAATCGAATCATTTATGAACAAATTAGACTAAACCATTGGGGTGATAGTGATGTTTGAACAAGTTTATAAAAGAGTAATGGTCGGGATAGATGGAAGTGTGCAATCTGAACGTGCATTTAATCAGGCAGTTGAGAGTACTTTAAAAAACGAGGCTAGTTTAATAGTTGTACATGTTGTTGAGCGAAGTGTTGACAATACATTTTCTGAAGATGAAGATGACGTTACAACTGAAGTTAAGCGATTAAATGATACCTTAGCCGACTACAAACAAATTGCGATAGATAAGGGCGTTATTGATGTTGAAACTATTTTAGTATATGGATCTTCTAAAGTTTTATTAAGTCGTGAAATACCAGAAGAAAAACATATTGATTTAATTATGGTTGGGCAAACAGGGGCTAACGTTGTTGAAAGATTTGTGAATGGATCAACAACAGATGCAATTCTAAGAAATGCGCCATGTGACGTCTTAGTCATTAGTGATAATAAGAAGGGAACTCATAAATAAATATGTTAATAGCAAGTTATAATTTAAAGAACGTTGGCGATACATTAATGGTTGTTTTACGTGAAGAGGTAGAAAACCAAAAGTCAGAATTAAAAAATAATGTCGTTCGTATTTTCAATGAAAAATCGAATGAAACGTTGGGATTTAATTTTCTAGAAATCTCTAAAGAATCACTTGATTTAGTAGGTAACGGACAAATCTTTTTAGATGAAAAACAAGTAGAAAAATTAAATCAACTTATCGTTGCTGCTGGATTTAAGGATGTACTTGTTGTCGATGACGATCCTAAATTTGTTGTGGGATATGTAGCTGAATGTAATGAACATCCTGATTCTGATCATTTGCATATCACAAAAATTGAAGTCAATAATGGTGAGACACTAGATATCGTTTGTGGTGCACCTAATATTGAACAAGGTCAGCTTGTTGTTGTTGCTAAAGTTGGCGCAATGATGCCAACTGGGGCTATTATTTGGCCGGGTAAATTACGTGGTATTGATAGTTATGGCATGGTTTGTTCAGCTCAAGAGTTGGCTATTCCTAATGCTCCAACTGTCCATGGTATTTTAGTTTTAGATGAAAAGATGAATCATGTTGGTGATGCATTCGATTTTGAGAAGGCAGCCAAATTATTTGCATAATATAGATTTATAAAAACTAATTGCGGTTATTGCAATTAGTTTTTTACATAGTTAGGATGAAATTAATGGAGCGTTACGATGGACCTGCATTTTATAAGAAAACGTTAAAAAAAGATGTAAATAAACCACATCACAATGAGAAATTTGCGCGCAAAGAGACAAAGATAGATAGTCAAAGTGAAAAAGCACAAATTAATCGCTATTCTCGAGGTTTCAAACCAAAACAAATCCCCACATTTTTTACAAATAAAAAGCAAAATAAAAACGTAAGGTATCGGAAAATTTTAGTTCAATTAACTAAAGCAAAGGATACTTATTTACTGTTTGATGATTTTGCTGAAGAGGAAAATCAAGTATCTAATAATGATGAAAATACGTTATATTCTGTGGATAGTGTAGCTAAAAAAATAGTACCAGAAGTAGATTCAGTAATCGAAGATAATAAACAAGAAGATACTTTATTACAAAATACAAATTTAGAGCCTGATGTGTTTGATGAAAAAAATGAACAGATAAAAAAAGCAAATATAAATGTAGTTGCTAATAACAAGCACGCTTTAGCTCGAGGATTATTTGAAATATCAGTTTCTGAGAATGAGGCTCAAAATGAATTAGCCGTTTTTAAAAATAAACCTGAAGTTTTGTCACGTGAAGAACTTGCATTTGTAAGTACCAATCACCAAACTAATGAAGAAGTACAAGAAGTACAAGAAGTACAAGAAGTACAAGAAGTACAAGAAGTACAAGAAGTACAAGAAGTACAAGAAGTACAAGAAGCTGTCT
>NZ_JBXAYH010000001.1:300000-394577 GCF_056782195.1 Dellaglioa sp. CoH-55-MRSF-8 | reverse complement strand
TGTTCAGTTTTCAAAGATCTACTTGGTTGCTTTTGACAACTTTTATATCATATCAAGGATTTCGTTAATTGTCAAGAACTTTTTTAATTAATTAACTGGTCACATTTGAATTAGTTGTTTACTACTGAAGCAACGTTTATTACTTTACCAAGAATAATCACCTTCGTCAAGCCTTTATTTAAATTAAATCTAAATCAATGAATGTAAACGTGTACATCGTGTTTTATTATTACTTTTACTGCTGAAATAAAAGTAAAAAAAGAGTATTGTCACATAGCGACAATACTCTCATATAATATTATTCATCAAAAATAATCCTATAAAATAATTTAAAAATATTTATTGATTATCATCTGGTCTCATAGTTGGAAATAATAACACATCTCTGATAGATTGTGCATCAGTCATTAACATAACCAACCTATCTATTCCAATTCCTAAACCACCTGTTGGTGGCATACCATATTCGAGTGCTTCAATGAAATCTTCATCGATTCCTTCCGCTTCATCGTTACCATCTTCACGTTCTTCAACTTGGGACTCAAATCGCTCTCTTTGATCAATGGGGTCATTTAACTCAGTAAATGCATTAGCATATTCTGTACCTAAAATATACATTTCAAAACGATCCGTAAATCTTGGATCATCTTCATTTTTCTTTGCTAAAGGCGAAATTTCTAAAGGATGTCCATAAACAAAAGTAGGATCAACAATTGTATCTTCAACAAATTTTTCGAAAAATTCATTAATGATATGGCCAACTTTCCAATATGTTTCATATTTAACATGATGTTCATCTGCCAATTTTTGTGCTTCTTCAACTGACATTTCTTTCCAAAAATCCACTCCAGTTACGGACTTAATAGCATCTACCATATGAACTCTTGCAAATTTTTTATTAAAATCTACTTTTTTTCCATCATATTCAATAATTCCGTCATTTGAAATTACATCTGCGACTGCTTTAAAAATGCCTTCAGTTTCATCCATTACATCATGGAAGTCATAGTATGCAACGTACGTTTCAAGCATTGTAAACTCAGGATTATGTTTTGTATCAATTCCTTCATTACGGAACACTCGACCAATTTCGTATACTTTTTCCATTCCACCAACGATAAGTCGTTTTAAATGTAATTCTAGTGCAATTCTCAAGTATAGTTCAATATCTAACGCATTATGATGTGTTGTAAATGGTTTAGCTGATGCTCCACCTGCTTGGTTATGCAGTACTGGCGTTTCAACCTCAATATATCCATTACCATCTAAATAACGTCTTACAGCTGAAATAATTTGACTACGTTTCATAAATCGATCAAAGCTTTCACGATTTGTGATTAAATCAAGATATCTTTGTCTATAGATTTGTTCTACATTTTGCAAACCATGAAATTTATCTGGTAATGGTCGTAATGCTTTTGATAGGAAAGTAACTTCTGTTGGGCGAATCGTTAATTCACCCATATCTGTTTTCATAACATCACCTGTTATACCAACAAAATCACCAATATCTGAACGTTTAAAGATATGATATGTATCTTCACCTACAACATCTTTACGGACATATAATTGTAAACGTCCATCTTTATCCTGAATATCAGCGAAACTCACTTTACCTTTACCACGTTTAGACATTAATCTACCTGCGATAGTAGCTTGGATATCCATACCATCAAGTTCTTCTTTAGTTAATGCATCATACTTATCATGTAATGCTTTAGTCATGTCTTTACGTTCAAAGCGGTGTCCAAATGGATCGACCCCTGCTTCGCGAAGTTCAACAACTTTTTCACGACGTACCTTTAATTGATCATTCATACTTTGTTCTTGCTTTACCATATTATATCCCTCACTTAATTACATATTTCACTTACTATCATGCCAATTAACCCAATAAAATGCAACTAATTCTATGCTTCTTTTTGCATTAATTTGAATTCACGTTCTTTTGTATCTTCTAAAAATTTATCAAATATCGTTATCATAGTAGCTTCTGAATTTGCTTCATTCAATGCTGCTTTAGCACGAGCTGAACGCGAAATACCTTTTAAGTAGTATGCTGCTTGACTTCTGAATTCTTTAGGTCCAATAACCTCACCCTTTATCTGGCAAAGTGCGTGCAAGTGTTCTTTAGCAACTAAAATTTTATCAGATGCTGAAGGTTCAGCAATGAGTTCACCTGTTTCAAGGTACGTTGCTGTCTGCCTAATCATCCACGGATTTCCTAATGCAGCACGGCCTATCATAACAGCGTCGGCACCGACTTCATCTAACATCTTCTTTGCATCTTGTGGCGTTTTAATATCACCATTACCCATAAAAGGAATTGTTTTTAAATTACTTTTAACTTCATGTAAAATATTCCAATCTGCTTTACCATTATACAACTGGAAACGTGTTCTTCCGTGCATTGCAAGTGCAGCTGCACCACCTTGTTCAGCAGCTAAGGCATTTTCAACTGCTAAAATATGATCTTCGTCCCAGCCTGTTCTCATTTTAACTGTTACCGGAATTGACAGCTCATTAGTAACCGCATCAACCATTTCGTATACTTTATCTGGATCAAGCAACCAACGTGCGCCTGCGTCTGTTTTTGTTACTTTAGGTACAGGGCAACCCATATTAATATCGACTATGTCGGCTGACGTGTGTTCTTCAACAAACTTAGCAGCAGCAACCAATGTTTCCTTATCTCCGCCAAAAATTTGAACGCTAACTGGATGTTCTCTTGGATCTACAAACAACATGCTCAACGTTTTTTTATTTCTAAATTGGATTCCTTTATCAGAAATCATTTCACAAACTACTAATCCAGCACCAAAATCCTTACAAATCATTCTGAATGCCGCATTTGTTACACCTGCCATAGGTGCAACAACTACTTGATTAGGAATTAATATATCGCCAATTTTCCATTCCATTCTATTCACCTCATCGTTTTTTACACTTACTATTGTTTAGTATCATAACACAAATCATATATTGATAAAATTTATTTAGCTGAACCCTCTAATAATTTCATTAATTCATTTTCAGAATATTGATATCGATTTCCACAAAAACGACAAACAGCTTCGGCACCATGATCCAATTCGATCATTTCAGTGATATCGCTTTTTGGCAAACTAGCTAATGAACCGTAAAATTTATCTTTTGAACAATCACATTCGAACGCAACTGGCATTGTATCCAAGATATTAACATTTTCTTTACCAAACATCAGATATATAATATCTTCTGGCGTTTTACCATCTCTTAGCAATTCTGAAATCATAGGCATTTCTGCTAATTTTTTTTCTAAATTATCGATAACTTCATCAGTTGCGCCAGGCATTACTTGAATCATAAACCCACCGGCCACTTCGATTGTATTGTCCGTGTTCACAAATACAGATAATCCAACTGATGATGGAATCTGCTCTGATTTAGCTAAATAGTAAGTAAAGTCTTCGCCAAGTTCACCTGAAACCAATGGGACTTGTCCCGTAAACGGTTCCTTCATACCCATATCTTTTGTTACTGCCATTGATCCAGTTGTTCCAACGGCACCTTTAACATCAATTTTATTTTTTTCATTTAATGGTAAATGAACGTGGGGTTCACTCAGATATCCTTTAACTGTTCCATCAGCGTTACCATCAATTACGATAGCACCAACTGGCCCATCACCATTAATTTTAACGGTCATTTTTTCATCGGCTGACAATGTAGATGTACTTAGTAATAATGTTCCTATTAGGCTCCGCCCAAGTGCAGCTGATGCTGCGCTCCATGTGTCATGTCTCCTTTGTGCTTCAGCAACCGTATTTGTCGCAGTAACAGCATATACTCTTAATTTACCGTCAAAGGCCAAACTTTTTACAAGATAATCTTTCATTCGTTTTCTCCTTAAATAATTCATTTTAGACCAACAAGAACTCCGATAGATAATCCATCGGAGTTCTTAAGTAACGATTATTTATCGTCTTTATTCACTTTGGGGTAAAAAACAACCGTTTTAGATAAATCAACTTCATCTGTTTCTTCAGCTATTTTTTTTGCATCTTTACGTTCTAATTCTTTTTTTGTTGCTTCAAAAGAACCATCTTTTTCACTCGGAAATTCATTTGCATCGTCTTTTTCTGGCATTTTGCCATCTTCGAACAAGCTTAAAATTTCTTTTTCATCAAGTGTTTCAAATTCTAATAACTTATCAGCAATCAATTTATGCTGTTCTCTATGTGCTTCAATAATTTCTTTAGCAAGTTTCATACCTTCTTCAGATAGACGACGAACCTCAGAATCAATAATGTCAGCCGTATTGCTTGAGTAAGCAGCACTTGGTTGACCTGAACCACCAGCGAACATTTGGCTATTGCCTTCTAATTGAACAGGTCCGAGTTTTTCACTCATTCCATATTCAGTAACCATTGAGCGAGCCATTTGTGTTGCTTGTTGGAAATCGTTTGATGCGCCTGAAGATTGTTCATTGTAAACAATTTCTTCAGCTGCACGTCCACCCATTAATCCAGCAATTTGTTCACTCATATCTTTTTTAGACAATAACATTTGATCTTCTTTTGGTAACATGATTGCGTAACCGCCAGCACGACCTCGAGGGACAATTGTTACTTTGTGAACAACTCTAGCATCATTTAGGACTAATCCAACAATTGTATGTCCGGCTTCATGGAATGCAACTGTTTGACGTTCTTTTTCATTAATCGTACGATCACGTTTTGCTGGTCCCGCAATAACACGATCCTCAGCTTCATCCATATCGCTTGCATCAATTTTTGATTTATTACGACGAGCAGCTAATAATGCAGCTTCATTTAAAAGATTTTCTAAATCAGCACCAACAAATCCAGGTGTCTGCTTAGCAATAACTTTTAAATCAACATCAGATGCTAACGGTTTGTTTTTTGCATGAACATTAAGAATAGCCTCACGACCCTTAACATCTGGGCGACCTACTAAAACTTTACGATCAAAACGACCAGGACGTAAAAGTGCTGGATCCAGAACATCCGAACGGTTAGTAGCTGCAATTACAATCACACCTTCTGTACCCGTAAATCCATCCATTTCAACAAGTAATTGGTTCAATGTTTGTTCACGTTCATCATTACCGCCACCTGTACCAGAGCCACGACGACGTCCGACAGCATCAATTTCATCAATAAAGATAATTGATGGTGCAGTTTTCTTAGCATTTTCGAACAAATCACGTACACGACTTGCCCCAACACCGACAAACATTTCTACGAAATCAGAACCGGAAATTGAATAAAATGGTACTTCAGCTTCACCAGCTACTGCTTTTGCGAGTAAAGTTTTACCAGTACCAGGAGGTCCCTCTAGGAGAACACCTGATGGGATTCGAGCGCCTAAATCAGCAAATTTGCGTGGTGATTTTAAGAATTCAACAACTTCAACAAGTTCTTGCTTTTCTTCTTCTGCACCGGCAACATCAGCAAAACGAACTTTATTATCTTTTTTCTCGGAAGGTTTTGTTTTTGATTTACCAAAGTTCATCACCTTACCGCCACCACCGCCACCTTGTCCTGCTTGTCCCATCATAAGATAGAAAAAGCCGACCATTAATACAAGTGGAATAACCGTAATTGCTAATTGCAACCAGATACTATCTGATTGTTCTTCTTTTGTATCCATTTTTGTCTTTGTTGCTTCAGATGATTTCAAAATTTGTGCCATATTTGAATCATTTTGAATAACTGTTGACGTAAAGTTTTTAACTTTTGTTGTTTTCTTTGAAGCTGGAATTAATGAGAACCCAGTATCCTTGCTCTTTTCTGTTTGAGCTTTCTTATAAGTCCCTGTTATTTTGTAGACACCACCTGATGGTTGAATATCAAATGATTTCACTTGGTTTGATTGTAATTTTGAGACAAATTCACTTGATTGAATTTCTTGTGTTTCCGTTTTGCTGTTTCCATCAAAAAAGAAGTACATTACACCCATTATCCCAAGCATGATAACTATGTAAAATAAACTATTTTTAAAAAGTCCATTTTTAGGATTGTTTTTCATATCTACTCTCCTGCCCGTTTTTCTTTATTTTTATTTCAACTATCGTTTGAATAGGATACACTATATCACAATTGACATTCTTTGACCATTATTTTACTCTGTATAAATTTCAGGTTTCAAGACGCCAATATATGGTAAGTTCCTATATTTTTCAGCATAATCTAATCCATAACCAACTACAAATTCATTTGGAACTTCAAATCCTGCATAATCAACGTTAACAGTCACTTTACGACCTTCTGGTTTGTCCAACAACGAACAAACCTTAACAGATTTTACATTTCTATTGTTAAACAGATCGATTAAGTAAGCTAAAGTTTGTCCTGTATCCACGATATCTTCAACAATAATCACATCTCTGCCTTTAACATCAATATCTAAATCTTTGATAATCTTAATCTCACCAGTTGATACGGTACCATCCCCATAGCTCGAAACATTCATAAAATCAACTTCTGCATAATCTGCAACATTTTTAGCAATGTCAGCCATAAAAAGATAGGCGCCCTTTAATATACAAACAAGCAATGGATTTTTGCCTTGATAATCAGCGGTAATCTGTTTTCCTAATCGCCGAGTAACATCTTGAATTTCTTGCTCACTGTAAAGAACTTTTTTGATATCTTCATCCATACACTTTAGCCTCTTCCCTGACCTTGTTTTTTTAAAACGATTATGTCTTGTATTTTATCAGTTTCAACGGTGTCTGACAATTGAGATTTTTTATAATTTATTAACCAAATGATTCGCTTAGTATTAGTTTCTAATACCCAAGCCTGATTACGGTCATTACTACTTATTTTTTGATCAATAAATATTTTTTTTATTTTTTGTTTTGCACTATTTCCTATGTCGATATAATCGCCTGGCAACCGATGTCTCAAGCTAAGCCCCTCTTCAACAATAGAGTGATCAACCATCATATAATCTTTTATAGTTACTTCATCTAGATTAATCTCTTCAGCTTTAAATACGCCAATTTTTTCATTATTATTTAAATTAACCCATGAATTCATACCGAGTATTATTTTTTCAGAAGTACTTTCAATTATTTTCTCTTTTTGAATGAAATCCATGTACTCATATTTTTTAACAAATAATTGATCATCACCTAAATTAAGTTCACCCTGTGGTTTTTTTTCATTCAGCAGTAACTGGCTAATTTGCTGTATTTGGTCTTCTTTTAAGAAAACACCATGTTCTTCAGCGATTTTTTTCAATATCGGCTTTTGCCACCTTGTTTCCAACGTGGTCCACATTTTTATTTTAAATCCTGAAGCATATTTGATTTCTTTTATTTTTTCACTAATTGCTTCATCTGCTAAATCTAATAGGTTCGTTAACTGATCTGCATAACTTTGTGCATGCTTAATTACTTGTTTATTATTTTCAAGCATTTTCGGTATAATTTCTTTTCTAACTCGATTTCTAAAAAAATCACTTAATTGATTCGTTTCATCTTCAAAAAAAACAATGTTTTCATGCTTTGCGTACTGCCGAATAGCCTGTTTTGTGAACAAAAGTAACGGTCTAACTAACATCCCTGGTCCAAATGATCTAGTTTGACTGATACCCGTTAACTGTCTGATATCTCCGCCACGAATTCCTTTCATAACAAGTGTTTCGAGCTGGTCATCTGCTTGATGCGCTGTCATTAACGTTGCATAAGTTTCTGATACCATTATTTGCTCAAAAAAATCATATCTCATTTTGCGCGCTGCATTTTCAATACCATTTAATCCATGTTCATGTACTGGCCAAACTTTTTTATATAATTTAAATTGATGATCTAGACAATACTTTTCGATGAACTCAGTTTCAATACGGCTCTGCTCTCTTAATTGATGGTCAATGTAGGCAACGCCTATCTCAGGCCGGATTTCATCTGGTAATCGTTGCAACAAATCCATGAGGACCATTGAATCAACACCTGTTGAAACAGCAACCAGAATTTTTTCAGGACTACCAAGTAGCCGATATTGAGCCTCAAATCTTGTATTCAGCAAAACTTTTCTCCTTTTTTCATTAAAAAAAGAGTGGTTTAAAATTTTCATTTCAACCACTCATCTTTAAAATTCGTTATTAATTACGTCGGCCACCACGGCCACCGCGCTTACCTTCAGTACTTCTCTTTAATGAAACTAACCGATCTTCACTATCTTTCAAAAAGCCTGACAACAATGAATCGAAGTCATCTTTTTGAGGTTCAACTTTTTTAGTCTGATAGCGATTCTTACCACCATTTGATGGACGAGAACCAGTCGATGCGCGAGTATCTTTATTAAATGTTTTCTGTGGACGAGATTTTGTTTCTGTTACTTGAGGCTTATCAACAGCTTTTCGTATTGATAAACTTATCTTACCATCGTCGCCAATGGATAAAACTTTAACTGTGACTTCATCCCCAACAGTTAGTGCATCATGAATATCTTTGATGAATCCATCAGAAACTTCACTAATATGTACTAATCCTGTTTTTCTGTCACCCAAATCAATAAATGCACCGAAATTTGTAATTCCTGAAACTTTACCTGAAACTTTCTCTCCGACTTCAATAGACATAAAAAAGTTGTTCCTCCTTAGATATATATACCATACTAGTATACCACGCTATAAACCTTGATACAAAGTTAAATCACGGGTAATTCTATCCCTGATTGATTAGTTTTTTAAATTTGCTTTATCACTAGGAAAACTATAGACAGTTTCACCTTTTTTAGAGAAATAATATTTTTCACGAATTAATTTTAATAAATAATCGTTATCATTTAATTGTTTAATTTGAAATTTAAGATCTTTTTGATTTGCTTTAGCTTTTTTTAATTTCGTTTGTTCAACTGCTGTTTCTTGCTTATAATGTGCAACCTTAAGCTTGGTTGAAATTAACTGTACGCTAAAGAAAATGATTATAATTATTAAAACAGCTCCTAATCCAATCATACGGCGGCGGTGAATAGTTACCAATCGTTGATCTTTTTTTCTTTCTGTTTTATTAGCTTTCATAAAATCATTATCTAAAAATTTAATTTTCGATTTATTATCGGCCATCTTGTCTCCTAACCCAATAAAGGACTCCAATTAAAAATCGATAATTATCGACTTTCTTCTGTATAAACTTCAGAAACAACTTCATATAAATCAATTGATTCTGCTTTTTTCGTTGTTTCTTTAAGCGCCATAACTCGAACAGTCAGCGTTTTATTACCAAATTGGATTGTTAACTCATCCCCAACAACAACATCTGTTGAAGATTTTGCCATTTTATCATTAATCATAATTCGACCCTTATCTGCAATTTCTTTTGCAACTGTACGACGTTTAATAATACGTGACACTTTTAAAAATTTATCTAATCTCATTAGTTAATCCCCTTTATTTATCTTATAAATTTTTTTAAAATACGTTTTCCAAATGGAAAGCTTAGCCATTCTCGAATCGAAAATAATTCCCATTTAACTGCTAAACCACCAAATATTCCAGCACCAATAGATCCAGAAACGAGCGCTATAATGCCACTCAACAATCGCTTGTCATTCGTCCAATTAATTAACTGATTATCTAATAAATAAACCACAATTCCCATAATTACACAAATTAAAGTTAATTTCATCATAAATTTGGGATCAATTAGTAACTGTCTAATCTCACTGGGTGACATAACCCACATGGCAATTAATACAAGTAATAAACTTAAGATTGTCGCAATACTTGCTCCAACTGTTCCTAATATAGAAACTAGGTAAAAATTAATACTCATTTTAAGTAACAATCCGATAATCAAAGCAATGACTGACGTACGATACAATCCCAGACTCTGTAGGACGCTGTTGTATGTTCCAATAACTGCTGCTAAGAAAATACTAAACATATAAACCGATAATGTACCATTTTGAAGTTGATCCCCAAATAAAGATTGGTTAACAAGTGGCATAACAGCAATCAGTCCGATGGTTGCCGCCATCGATAACGCCACCGTTATGTGCACTAACATCCCAGCATATCGTTGAAAATCCTTTTTTCGGTTTTCACGACGGGCCGAAGCCAGAGATGGCAATAACATCGAAGAGAACCCAACAGAAATAACTAGTCCAAGTTGTACTAAAGGCTGTGCACGGTCATAGACTCCTTTTAACGATTTTGCAATATTATTTGAATAACCAAAGTGCACTAATCCGTTTTTCACTGTGAATGAATCAACTAATTGTAATAGCACCATCATTGCTGCAAATAGACAGATGATAAGACCCTCCGAAAATAATTTTTTAGAGGTTATCAGTAATCTTTGCCAGTTTGTTTGAAGCCTAGTCTTCCTAAATTCAACCCTGTAAAAGTGAATAAAAGAAACACTTGCGCCAATAGCACCAATAGTTGCCCCAAACATTGCCCATGCTCCCATCGAATATAATGACATATTATTTTCAACCGCAATGTATGCCGCTAAAATAATGAGTCCAACACGTAATAGTTGTTCAACAACTTGGGAGACAGCAGTTTTGTTCATTTCAAAAATACCTTGATAATAACCACGTCCCACTGCTAAAACAGGTAAAAATAAGAACATAAATGAAACACTTTTAATTAAGCCTGCTAACTGTCCATCACCCATAGCTGTCGCAATCCATGAAGCTCCTAATTGTAAGCCAGAAAAGATAACTAAACTAAATATACTTAAAACAATAAATATATCATGAGACAATTTTATTTTATCTTCTTTCGAAGGCTCTTCAGCAATTAACTTACTAATGTAGACGGGAAATCCAGTCAAAGCAAAAGTCATCCCTATCCCATAAATAGGATAAACTTGCTGATAAATATAGAAGCCCGTATCTCCGACTAAATTTTGGAATGGCACTCGGTAAATGGCACTCAAAATCTTGGCAATTAGTGAGGCAATCGATAGAATCATTGCACCACGCATTAAATGTCTAAGTTGCTTATTTCCCATATCATTTCGATTCCTTTTTTATTAGTTAGCTGCAGTCACTGACCCAACGGATTCGCTTAACGCTTGAATAAAGTTTTGTAATTCAATCAACCAGTCAGTCTCAGTCATCTTAGGTTGAATCACTAAAATCACACGCATTTGTTTGCCCTGAGTTTTTAATGACGCTTTTAATTTTGTTGCTGATAATGCCATGAAAATTGCTTCCGTACCCAGCAATGTCGTTCCTTTTTCTGAAACAGAAACAATTAACTGGTCTTTATCTTTTTTAATTTTATCAACTAATGCCTTATCGGCAAATAATTTAAGTAAGCCAATTTCCATTAAGTTATTCACTTCAGTTGGAAATTCGCCGAAACGATCAATTAAATCACCTTGTACTTCCAAATATTGATCATAATTATCAAGCTGTCGAATACGTTTATAAATTTCAATTTTTTGACGCTGATCATCAATGTAAGATGATGGTAAATAAGCTTCAATATTAATGTCAATTTCAGAATCTGATTTAGGCTCAGCTTTTTTACCTTGTTTTTTATTCACAGCTTCTGTCAACATCTGTGTATATAAATCATATCCAACAGAATCAATGAAACCATGTTGTTGTCGGCCCAATAGATTTCCTGCTCCACGAATAGATAAATCTCGCATAGCAATTTTAAATCCAGAACCCAATTCGGTGAAGTCTTTGATTGCTTCTAAGCGTTTTTCGCTCACTTCAGTCAAAACCTTATTAGGTTTATACATAAAGTAGGCATACGCAATTCGACTACTACGACCAACACGACCACGTAACTGGTAAAGTTGCGCCAATCCCATGTGGTCAGCATTTTCGACAAATAATGTATTAGCATTAGAAATATCTACGCCCGTTTCAATAATTGTCGTTGTTACCAACACATCATAGACACCTTGAATGAAATCATACAAGACATTTTCTAATTGATTTTCAGTCATTTGACCATGGATATACGCGACACTAGCTTCAGGAACCATAATCTCAATTTCTGAAACTACTTTTTCAATATCTTCAACTCGATTATGCAAATAAAAAACTTGTCCACCACGTTGAAGTTCACGTTGTATTCCATCTCGAATAGTTCCACCATTTTGTTCCATTACATAAGTTTGAATTGGGTAACGGTTCAATGGTGCCGTTTCAATTACTGATAAATCGCGAACCCCAAGCATCGACATATTAAGTGTCCTTGGGATTGGCGTTGCCGTTAACGTTAAGACGTCCACTTGTGACTTAAACTCTTTGAGTCGTTCTTTATGTTTCACACCAAACCGTTGCTCTTCATCAACAATTAACAATCCTAAATCAGCAAATTGAATATCTTTCGATAAAATTCGATGTGTCCCAACGACAATATCTAATGCACCACTAGCCATTTTATCAGTTGTTTCTTTAAGTTGTTTCTTTGTTCTAAAACGAGATAAAATCCCAATTTCAACTGGAAATCCTTCGAATCGATTAATCATTGTTTCGTAATGTTGTTGCGCTAACACCGTTGTAGGCACTAATAAAGCAACCTGTTTATTATCTTGAATGGCTTTAAAAGCGGCACGTAACGCGACTTCTGTTTTCCCAAAACCTACATCACCAATCAATAAACGATCCATTGGTTTCTTTTGTTCCATATCGTGCTTAATTTCATTTGAACTTCTAATTTGATCTTCAGTTTCAGAGTATGGAAATGCATTTTCAAATTCCATCTGATAATCGTTGTCCTTTGAAAATTGAAATCCAACTTCTGCTTCACGTTCAGCATACAATGCAACTAAATCATCAGCAATATCTTCAATTTTAGCAGCAACTTTATTTTTCGTTTTGGTCCATTCAGTACCACCCAATTTGTTAATTCTAGGTGACTTAGATTCAGAAGAAACATACTTTTGAACCATGTTTAATTGGGTTACTGGAATAAATAATTTAGCTTCATCCCGATAAGAAATTGTCATATAATCTTGATGTTTACCATCGACTTCTAATGTTTCCATTCCAATAAACTGTCCAATACCATGATTAACATGGACCACATAGTCTCCTGGTTTCAAATCTTGATAACTTTTAAGGCGTTCTGCATTCGCTAATGTTTGGCGTTTTGGACGTTTTTTAGTGACTTTGTTAAACATTTCATGTTCTGTCACAACAACTAAGTTTGCCATTGGCAATTCAAATCCAGCTTGTAAGTTACCTTCTACTACCTGAACTTTTCCTAACTGTAGGCTATCCAAAGTCGTCATGATAGAAGGAATCTCAAAATCATCCAAGGTTTGTGAGACTTTATCAAGTCGCTCTTTATCTTGAACCATAACAATAATAGTCTGTTTCTTTTTTAACCAACGATCCATTTCTGTTTTAAGTAATGGCATTTGGCTAAAAAATTGTTGCATGGCATGTCCTGGTACATCAATCAATTGATTAAATTTGAGGTGACCCATTCCTTTTTGAAAATGAGCCAGAAATAATTCAGCATGCGATTCATTTTTCAATAAATCTCGTAATTCAAATCCAAAAACACTTGTAGACAAAACTTGATGTGTTTTTAACTTATCTGCCATCCAGTTATCTTCATCTAGTTTAAGCGTCTTTTCAGCTTCTAATAATCTCGGATAATCGTCCATTACAATTAAACCATTGCTACCCAAGTAATCTAACAGACTTGTTTTACCTTGATAAATAATATCGCTAAATAATAAATGTTCCGGAGCTAAGCGTCCTTTTTCAAAATCACTCATAAGCGGCATAATATTTGATTCTAATCGCTCTTGATCATCATTATCTAATCGCTTATATTCAACACCATACGCTTTTTTTAATGTTTGACTAGCTTCCAATAGCATAGCGTCAGTCGCAATAAAATCTGTCGCGGGTATAATTTGAATCTGGTCCACATTCTCTAAGCTTCGTTGATTAGTCACATCAAAATAACGTAATGAATCTATTTCCGTATCAAATAAATCTAGTCTAATTGGGTTTTCTACGGTCAATGGGTAAATATCCAAGATAGAACCACGTACAGCAAAATCCCCAGGACGTTCAACCAACTTTTGACGTTGATAGCCCATCGTAAAGAGTTGAGTTTCCGTGGCTTTCAAATCAATATCTTTTCCAACAGCTAAGTTTAATGTTGCTTGTTTCCACGTTGAAACAGGTGCTAGAAAACGTCGTAACCCCGAGATTGATGTTACAACAATCTTTGGTGTTCCTTCTAATAGAGCCTGAAGCGTTTGGACACGTTCACTTTTAGATTCTGGTGAACTTGTTGCCAGTTCTGCAGCTAATAATTCTTCAACTGGGAATGTAAGCACATCTTCTTCATTAATAAAGTTAGTTAAATCTTCATTTAATTGTGTTGCATGAAATAAATTATCTGTCACAACCAACATAGATTTTTTTTTATCTTTAAAAATAGTAGCTAACATCAATGTTTTAGCTGAACCCGTTAGTCCAGTTAACAATTGTCTTGTATTAGGTTCAATATTTGTTAGCCAGTTATCTACACCAGGAACAGTCTGCATCATTGCTTCTAAATTCATTATTCTACCCTTTACCCTTTTCTAAACAGCTTTTTCTTATTTATGGTTATACTTGTTCATCGTATTCATAAAATCATCTGTTTCCAACCAATCCTCAATTGCTAAAGTTGCTGTATTGATTGCATCACCTAAGTCTTTTTCTTGGTTTTTAGAAAATTTCGTTAATACCCAATCTACGACAGAAACTTTGTCTGGATGGTCAATACCAATTTTAATACGTTTAAATTCCTGTGTTCCTGTATGTGCGATAATGCTTTTCAAACCATTATGTCCGCCTGCTGATCCTTTTTGACGTAATCGAATCCGACCAACTTCTAAATCAAGATCATCGTTCACAATAAGGATGTCTGAAACATCAATTTTATAGAAATCCATCAACGGTCTAACAGCTCGACCTGAATCATTCATATAAGTAGATGGTTTAACTAAGACAATTTTTTCACCATTTAAATTAAACGATGCCACTTGCGCTTCATACTTGCTAGATCCAAAATCGGCATTATGTTGTTTTGCAAATACATCTACTGTAGCGAATCCGACATTGTGTCTTGTTCCATCATACTTTTGCCCAATATTTCCTAAACCGACTATCATTTTCATTTTAATTTCTCCTTTAAATAAACGCAAACATCTGGGCAAGTTTATTCAACTTACCCAGCATTTCGACCCTATTCTTTTCTTTCAACTATTATACCATACTCGATTTATGAAAATTTTGTGAAAGAACTCTCTCATCTAGTATGTTTTTTCACAAACAAACATGTTATAATTATTCAGTAATAATTATAGCTCTGAAAGGATGAATTATTTTGACAAAAACAGAAAATCATCAAAAAGTTATCTTAGTCGGCGATGGCGCCGTAGGTTCTAGTTACGCATTCGCAATGACACTCCAAGGTGTCGGCGAAGAATTCGGTATCATCGATGTTGCGAAAGATCGCACTGTCGGAGATGCTTTAGATTTAGAAGATGCAACACCATTCGCATTTCCTAAACGTATCTACTCAGCAGAATACTCTGACTGTGAAGATGCAGATCTTGTCGTTATCACTGCTGGTGCTCCACAAAAACCAGGTGAAACACGCCTTGACCTTGTAAACAAAAACTTAAACATCTTGAAAAGTATCGTATCTCCAATCGTTGAATCTGGATTTAAAGGTATTTTCTTAGTTGCTGCTAACCCAGTTGATATTTTAACTTACGCAACAATGAAATTCTCTGGTTTCCCTAAAGATCGTGTTATTGGTTCAGGTACTTCACTTGATACTTCACGTTTACGTGTTGCTTTAAGCAAATTAACTGACATTACAGATCCTCGTTCAATCCATGCTTACATGATGGGCGAACATGGCGATACAGAATTTGCTGCTTACTCAGCTGCAACTGTTGGTGGTCTTCCATTCTTAGATTGGGCAAAAGCTAACAACATTTCTGATGACCAACTTGCTAAAATTGAAGATGACGTTCGTAACAAAGCTTACGAAATTATCAACAAAAAAGGCGCAACATTCTACGGTATTGGTACAGCATTAGCTCGTCTTTCAAAAGCAATTTTGCGTGACGAAAATGCCGTATTACCTGTTAGTGCATACATGGACGGACAATATGGTTTGAACGATATTTATATCGGTACACCAGGTGTTGTTAATGGCCAAGGTCTTGCACAAATCATCGAAGTACCTTTAAGTGATGTTGAATCTAAACGTATGACTGATTCAGCTGCTACTTTGAAACAAGTATTAAATGATGGTCTTAAAGCATTAGGTGAATAATTTTTAATTATTTTCCAAAAAAGGAACGGAAGACATTCTTCCGTTCCTTTTTTAATACAATTTTAATAGTCAAATTACTGTTAAAAAGCTTTTTTTATGGTATTATAAAAATGTAAATGAGAAAAATTTAATATTTGGAGGCGCCTATATGTTATTAAATACTTTAGTTAAACCATTAAAAGAACTAACAACCGTCCGTGAAAGTGTCACACTTGAAGAAGCACTTACGGTCCTAGAAAATTCTGGATTCCGTTGTGTGCCAATCTTAGATGAAACGGGTCAAATTTTCCGTGGTAATATTTATAAAATGCATATTTATCGTCATAAATCACAGGGTGGCGATATGTCACTTCCTGTTACTTATCTTCTTAAAAATGCGACTAAGTTTATTTCATCTGATTCAGCTTTCTTCAACGTTTTCTTTTCAATTAAAGACTTACCTTATATTGCTGTTTTAAATGAAAACAACTATTTTGAGGGTATTTTAACACATACACGTCTTCTAGATATGTTGTCTCAATCATGGAATTTTGATGTTGGTAGTTATGTCTTAACTGTTATTTCAGCTGGCGAACGTGGTGATTTAGTTGATATGGCTAAAATCATTACAAAATATTCATCAATTGCTAGTTGTATGACTTTAGATGTTAAAGAAGGCGAATTATTACGCCGAACATTATTCACATTACCAGCTGGTGTAAACCAAGAAAAAGTTGATAAAATTGTTGATAACTTAGGACGTAAAGAATTTATTGTTTCTGAAATTGAAGATTTACGTAGTTAGACAAAAAAACAGACCCTTTCGGGTCTGTTTTTTTAATGCATTCTTTTATCAAAGTGAATAGCACGATCTAAAACGAGCATTATTGGTGCTGTAATTGTCATTATTACAAATTCAGATAATGCTGTTGTACCGTAAGTAGGCCAGAACGGTAAGCTCGCTGTAATGTTCAACATAATAGCGATTAAAAACATGGTAAATGAGAAAACCATAATATTTAAAAGCATTTTTTGCCACATTTTCTTAAACTTAGGACTAACAAAAATCACAATTAAAAGACCCATGATTGTTTGTACGCCCCCAAAAAGAACATCTAACGGACTGCTGTAAAAGAGATTAAATAAGATAACCCCTAATGAAACACCCCAGATATATTTCTTATTGAAAAGTACTAAGTGATTCAATCCTTCTGATAGTCGAAATTGAATAGCACCACTAGCCATGTTCACCATTCCTGGAACAACTGCCAATACGATATAAAGTGCAGCGATTAAACCATTAATGATTACCTGGTTTACACGATTATTTTTTGTCATTATTAATAGACTCCCTTAGTTTTTTAGCGTGGGATGGTTACGAACCACGTTTTTTTATGTCTTTTTACTGTTTATTTTTCTTTATGTATTGCTGAAACAAGTCCAACACTCATTCTAAGCGCATCATCAACCTCAAGCATACTTTTTTTCGATACATGCGTGATACGATCTTTTAGACGTTGCTTATCAATTGTGCGAATTTGCTCCATTAGTATAACTGAATCTTTTTCAATACCATCTCTACTTGCTAAAAGTCCAACATGTGTTGGCATTTTAGGCTTCTGGATGCGCGCCGTAATGGCGGCAACGATGACTGTCGGACTATAACGATTCCCAATATTGTTTTGGATAATGAGAACAGGTCTCATACCGCCTTGTTCAGAACCAATAACGGGCGATAAATCTGCATAGAATATATCACCACGTATGATACTTTCAACCATCTTATCCCAACTCTCTACATAATTTGAAGGTGCAATAACACTTCATCTTCAGATCCTTTAAAATCATTACAGATTTCACTATTCAATTGTCCCATTTCTGAGTAGCCATCAATTAACTCATCCATCATTTTTTTATGACTTAAAATAGAGTTAAATATTTCGCTATCCTTCAACGCTTCATTGGTAATCGAATAATATGCACAGTAATCGGCTATATGACTCATTGCTACTTTCTCATTTTTATCCATCTGCACTTCCCCCATAGAATTACACTCTACAGATAGTTTACCATAGCAAACTAAGCAAATAAATACTAATTTAGGTAGACATGTGGTACTCGTCCTGAAAGTGCACAGATTATTTCATAATGAATTGTTTCAGCGTACGTTGCAACATCCTGTGCTGTAATCATTTCATCGCCATCTTGGCCTATTAGAGTTACTTTTGTATCATTTGGCATTTCATGTGGCAATCTAATCATTAATTGATCCATGCAAACTCGACCAATTATTTCGCAAAATTGACCGTCGACTAATAGTTTAAAGCCTTGCATCTTTCGGGGCATACCATCTGCATACCCAATTGGTACTGTACCAACCCATTCATTTTCTTGAGCTTGATATGTAATACCGTAACCAACTGAATCACCTGCATGGATTTCTTTCACATAACTTAATTCAGATGTTAATCCAAATGCTGGTTTTAACGCATAAGGTAGTTCTAATTCACCACCAGATGGATTTAAACCATACATTGAAATGCCCATCCGAATCATATTACCGTTGCAAGCAGAGTGCCATAAGCTCGTTGCAGAATTAGAAACGTGTACATAACGAGGTCTATCAGAAACTACTGACATCAATTCATTAAATTTTGACATTTGTTTTTTAAAATACGAATCATTAGGAGAGTCTGCTGTCGCAAAGTGAGTAAAAACCCCTTCAAAGTTTAATGTATTTTGATGACTTCCAAGGAAATTAATTGCCTCTAAAAACGGTTCTGCTTCTCTAAAACCAATACGACCCATTCCTGTATCCAATGCTAAATGAACGGCCAAAGGCGCTAATTTTTCTTCACTCAGTAACTTATTAGCTTCTTGTAACCAGCCAAGTTCTGAAACAGTTACAGATATTTTGCTTTTTGCCAGTAACGGTGCATATTCAACTTTCGTTAATCCCAGAATCAAGATAGTTTCAACAAACCCGGCTTCTCGTAACGCTAATGCCTCATCAATTATTGCCACACAAAAACCTTTTACACCAGCATCTTTTGCAACTTTAGCTACTTCAATCAATCCATGACCATACGCATCAGCTTTAACAACAGCAAAAATAACCGTCTCATCTGTTAATGTCTTTTTTTCAGCTGTGATATTTGCCTTAATAGCTGCCCTATCTACCACGATTTGGGTTGGACGATGATAACCTACAACCATTTTTACATCCCCTTTTCTTGATTTTCTAAAATAACTTCAGTCATAACTAAATTGTTCGTATGAGAAATTGAAATAAAGCCATTACCCTCAAAAGGGTGCTGCGTAATTATCGGTTTACCAATTTCATTATTTAATATTTCAACATCTAAAAAGCCAACTTTATCCCCTATTCCCGTTCCAAAAGCCTTACTGTATGCCTCTTTGGCGGAAAATCTTCCAGCAATAAATTCGTCTTTATGACTACCTTTTAATTCATCAAATTGTTTAATTTCATTTGTTGTGAGAATCTTTGTTATAAATTCTTCATGTTGTTTTGCCAACTTTACTACTCGATCAATATCGGCAATATCAACACCAATTCCATAAATCATATTATCACCTATTTCTTTTCATTGATATCCTTGTTAAGTTTATCAAATTTATTCATTTTCTGCACTAAAATCGTTTATATTTTACCTATCAATATTGTAAGAATAGCAATTTTAAACAAAAAAAGAGACCTAAATTAATAGGTCTCTTTTCAATATTCAAATTAATCTTTTGTTCTGATTGTGAAGTTACGTTTTGGTGCGCTACTTCCGTTTGAACGGTTGTCATTTGAACGATTATCGCTTGAGCGGTTACCTTTGTAACCTCCGCCACCATTACCATTGCTACGGCGATCGCTACTTCCGTTACGACGATCTGAACTTCCACCGTTACTACGGTTTCCGCCACCATTACGGTTGCCTTGGTAACCACCACCGTTGCCACCACGACGATTTCCACCGCCATTGCCGCTACGACGGTTGTTTCCGCCACCACCGCCACCCCCCTTACGTCTAGGTAATGGGCGTTCTGGTGTAATCTTAACAGGTACTTGTGATGAATCATTTTTAATAACATCACTAAGTAATGCTGCAACTAAATCAGCAACTTCAAACTTAGCCATTAATTCAGTAGCTTGTTTTGCATATTTTTTAGTATCAGTTTTGTTAACTAAGGCAGTAACGTCAGCGATTGCTGTTTCAATTTGACCAGCAAATGCTTCATCATCTGTAGGTGGTGTTAAAGCCACCATACGTTTCTTAGTTAATTTTTCGATTTGACGTAAGTAATCCATTTCATTTGGTGAAACAAATGTCAATGAAGTTCCTTTATGTCCGGCACGGCCTGTACGGCCAATACGATGGACATAACTTTCAGGATCTTGAGGAATATCATAGTTAAAGACATGGGTAACCCCAGAAATATCTAAACCACGAGCAGCAACATCAGTTGCAACTAAAATATCAAGTTTACCTGATTTAAATTCACGTAAAATACTCATACGACGTTGTTGTGATAAATCACCATGGATTCCTTTAGCGTTGTATCCGCGCATTTCAAATCCTTTAGCTAATTCGTCAACACGACGTTTTGTACGACCAAACACGATTGTTTGTGTTGGGTTTTGAGCATCATACATACGTGTCATGATATCAAATTTTTCGAAATCTTTTGAGATTACGTAGAATTGATCAACTAAGTCAGTTGTTAATTCTTTTGCCTTAACAGTTACCAAAGTTGGATCTGTCATAAATCTTTCACCAATACGGCGAATAGCAGTTGGCATTGTTGCAGAGAATAACAATGTTTGACGTTCGTCAGGAACAGTTGTTAAGATGCTTTCGATATCTTCAACGAATCCCATATCTAACATTTCATCAGCTTCATCTAAAACCAAAGTTTTAACATTACCTAATTTAACGGTGCGACGACGAATATGATCTAATAAACGTCCTGGTGTTCCAACTAAAATTTGAGGTGCGCGATTAAGACTCTTGATTTGACGACGAATATCAGACCCACCATAAACAACTTGAACTTTAGCATGTTTTTCTTTACCTAAACGGTAAAGTTCTTCTTGCGTTTGAATAGCAAGTTCACGTGTTGGTGAGATGATAAGTGCTTGAACTTCATCTTTTGTTGTATCAATTGTATCTAAGATTGGTAAACCAAATGCAGCAGTTTTACCAGTACCTGTTTGTGCTTGTCCAATAACATCTTTTCCTTCTAAAGCCATTGGAATTGTTTCAGATTGGATAGGTGTTGCTTCTTCAAAACCGCTGCGTTGAACGGCCTTTAGTAGTTCATCGGATAGTCCTAATTCTGTAAATTTCAAGTATAAATTCCTCCTAATGTGTTTGCAAACTAACATGCTTCACAACACAGTTAAGAGTTCGTCGTCAATTACTGTCTTGTAAAGTTAAATTAATTTAAGTCTGACCCTTCATGAGTCACTATTTAAACTATAATAGCACCTTAAATAATATTAAGCAACTCTCTAATTACTTTGTAAAGCCGATAAAACGGTTTCTAAATGAACGCCATGGCTTCCTTTAATCAAAATAGAATCTTTTTCAGTACGTATTTTTAATAAATCTTCAACCATAGCTTCTTTTTCATCTAAATCATAATAATGAAGATGTTGATCATCATACTTTGATTTTAATGCTGTTGCTAAAGATTTTATTTGTTCTCCGTAAAGATAAACGCTTTGAATTTTTTCATTATCAAAACTATCAGCCAAGCTGAGATGCATATCGCTAGATTGCTCACCTAATTCAAGCATATCACCCAAAACAACCATTCGATTACCTTCAACATCGCTGTTTGAGAATGCTTTGATAACAGCTTTTGCAGCTGTCGGATTTGAATTATAGACATCACTTAAAATTGACTCGCCCAAATGACCTCTAAGCCACTCTGTCCGATTCTTCGTTAAATCAAAATCACTAAGCGCCTTTACAATATTTTTAGGTGACACACGATAATGACGACCAACTGAGATAGCAGCCATCGCATTATCTACGTTATATGTGCCAATCATTGGAATTGTAAAATTAAAATCAGCCATTTCTCTCACTTTAAAGCTAGTCATTGTTTGATTGCCGACAACATTTGAAACACTCAAGTCAGCACTTTCACCATGACCGAAGCCAAATGATTGCTGTTCAATATTGGAAACACGTTCTCTTAATAACGGTTCATCTGCATTATAAACCAACAAGCCGTCTTCTTTCAGCCCATTCACAATTTCCATTTTTGCATCCGCAATTTTATCTCGCGTACCAAAAAATTCGATATGTGCTTCGCCAATCATCGTAATAACAGCGACATCAGGTTGTGCAATTCGACTTAAAAAGTCTAACTCACCAGGATGATCCATCCCCATTTCGACAACAACAACTTCCGTATTAGGTTCTATACTTAATAAAGTCATCGGTACGCCTAAATGATTATTGAAATTCGCTTCCGTTTTACAAACATTATATTGCTGACTTAAAATTTCTGTAATCATATCTTTAGTTGTCGTTTTACCGTTACTACCAGTAACTGCGACAACTTTAGGATTAATTTTATCCAAGTAATGTTTTGCTAAATCTTGGTAAGCCATTAATGTGTCATCTACTAAGATAGCTGGGATTTTCGTTGGCATTGTATCTTGATGGTCAACTGCCCATAAAGTCGCTGTTGCACCATTATCAATCGCACTTTGGATATAATCATGACCGTCATTTTCTGCCACAATAGGTACAAATAAACTGCCTTCCGTTAGTTGTCGACTATCAAATGAAACACTCGATATATTAATTGGTTCATCAGTAATTTCGTTCTTGGCGCTAACTGCGCTCGCAATTTCAGTTAATTGCATTTTCATTATATAAACCCTCGCATTCATATGACCATTAAATCTATTGTTTACTATTATTTGCCTGATTTTTTTTCAATGCTAATTGTAATAATTCTTCAATTAAATCACTGTAACTCAGCCCAACGGCTTCCCACAATCTTGGATACATTGCATTTTTATAAAATCCTGGCATTGTTGTAATCTCATTTAAATAAATATCTTGGTTAGCGCTAATTAAAAAATCACACCTAGCAAGCCCTGATCCATCAATAACCGCAAAAGCTGTTTTAGAAAAACCAACTATCTTATCCAATAATTCCTCATCGAGTTCAACTGGAATTCTGGCTTCGTGATCTTCCTTCATTGCAAGTTTACGATCATAGACGTCATCAAACGACAAAATTTCTCCTGGTACACTTGTTGCGATTTCTTCGTTACCTAATAATCCAATTTCAATTTCACGTGCTACAATGCCTCGTTCTACAATCACTCGAGGACCAAGTTCAAAAGCATTATCAATTGCATATTGTAATTCAACACTATTATTCACCTGTGTAACACCGATTCCTGAACCCAAATTAGATGGTTTCACATACATTGGATAAAGTAATTCGCCCTCACATCTGGCAATCACACTTGCAGTGTTATTTTCCCAAGACTGTGAGTCAATCGCTTGGAATGGTACAACCGGAATTCCGGCTTGTTTAAAGAGTAATTTACTCATTATTTTATCATTACCGACAGCCGATGCTAGTACACTGTTACCAACATAGGGGATATTCAACGTTTCAAGTAGTCCTTGGACAGTTCCATCTTCACCATTTGGGCCATGTAAGACAGGAAAAACCACACTATCTTCAGGGTCAAATCCATTTGGCAAAAATTTTATTCCAGTTGAATTTTCATGATTATTCGTTGCTTGTCCTTTTTCATCTGTTTCTCTAAGTCTTAAATTATCAACAAATTTAACTGGTTCGTTAAGCGTCTGACCTTGCAGCCAATTCCCCGTTTTCGTAATATAAACTGGAATTACCGAATAGTATTGGTAATATATCGCTTGTGTTATTTGAAAAGCAGTTGAAAGTGAGATCTCATGTTCTGCACTTTTACCACCATAGAGTAAATAAACTCGCATTCGTATTGCCCTCCATTTTTTGCACGTCCTATTGTACCATTCTTTTTAAATTCAACAAAAATAAAAAAAGATAACATAATAATACGTTATCTTTTTAGAATATAATACTGTCTTCAAAAGCAGATTTGTTAGAAACTTCGATAAACCATTCTTGATCTACAAATCGATACTCCAAATTAGCAACTAACTTGGCACTTTCTGTCTCCAATGTTGGCTCATGCCACTTCATCTGAGAAACGTTATCTATCATAATATAGACAGGTAATATTAACTTCGTATTATTAATTGTGATCCTTGAAAAATCTAATATTACACCTTCAACAAATAATGGCATTAATTCTTCAACAATTTTTTTAGGTATCTTTTTCAACGTCATAGGACGTCGTCTAAACAGACCATTTTTTTCACGATACGATTGATTCGCATGTCTAATAATTGATTTAGAAAAAACATTATAAAATTGCGTTAAATAACGATAGTAGATTTTTAATGCATCATTTGGTAACGTTAAAAAAACGTAGTCATTCTGCAATTTATAGTAAAAAGGTGATTGAATATGAGAAAATGCATGTCCCAAATATAAGAATTCTGCTACTTCTCTTGGTGTTATTAATTCTAAATCATCTTGACTATCGAAATCAATCCAACTTTGCTTTAACCCAACAGTCTTTTTATTCAAATAACGTGCAGTATCTTCTTCCCCGGTTACCGTGTTAAATCCTGTTGCGATGTCAATTTCATTTTCATAATCCACTGGGTTTAACGATAAAATATTAGTTGGTAATCTGGGAATGCTTGTTATGAAATCTTCTTTGGAAATCCCATATGATAAAATCAAATGAGAAACCGTTTCAACATGAACGTAGACTAAATTGTCTCTCACCACTATCATCCCCATTTTATAAAATAGTTTACATTGCTTCTAATCTTTCAATTCTATCTTCCATCGGTGGATGTGTTTGAAATAATCCAGTTGTTTTTTTCTTCAATGGATTTGAAATATAAAGTGCCGCACTACTTGGATCGGCACGTTCCATTGGTTTACTATCAGAAATTTTTTCCAACGCATGGATTAGTCCTTGCGGATTACGCGTTAATTCAACAGCAGAAGCATCAGCCAAATATTCTCTGTTTCGAGAAAGTGCAAGCTGAGCAATTGTTGCTGCAATTGGTCCTAAAATAACCAATAATAATGATAAAATCATCAAAATAATTTCTAATGATCCGCCACCTTCTCGATCATCACTTCGACGGCGACCTCCGCCCCACCAAAATGAGTTCATTCCAATATTTACTAATAATGAAATTGCTGCCGATAATGCTAATGCAATTGTTGATAATCGAATATCGTAGTTGCGTACATGCGAAATTTCATGCGCCATAACGCCTTCTAATTCTTCACGATTTAATCGATTGATTAAGCCACTTGTTGCAGCAACTGCCGCGTGTTCTGGATTATTTCCCGTTGCAAACGCATTAGGACTATCATCTTCAATAATAAACACTTTTGGCATTGGAACTTGGCCCACAATCGCCATATCTTCAACAACATGCCATAATTCAGGTGCATCATCGACTGATTTTATTTCAGTTGCATGATTCATACTCATGACAACGCTAGTTGATTGTGAAATCATCAATCCCATATAAACAACTGCAATGACAACAGCCATAAGTAGTCCAGAAACAGCACTATTGAAAAAAACATAGCCAACGGCACTACCAATCGCAACCATCAATAAAACAAAACCAATTAAAACATAAACTGTTTTGCGCTTATTTCGCGCGATTTGATCATATAGCATTAGTTATCTCCTAACTGTTTAATCAAATGAAACGTTGGGTACAGCTTTTTCAGCTTCAGGGACTTCAAGATATTCTACTTTTGTAAAATGATGAATTCCGGCAACAATGTTACTTGGAAATGATTGAATTTTTGCATTTAAACTTGCAGCAGTTGAGTTAAATAGTTGACGTGAATAAGAAATTTTATTTTCTGTATTTGATAGTTCTTCCATTAACTTAGTGAATTCTGTGTTAGCTTTTAAATCTGGGTAACTTTCAGATAACGCAAAAATACTTTTCAATGATTGACTCAATTGATTAGAAACTTCCATTGTTGTTTCATGTGCATCCGTTGGTACTTGTGTTAATTGATTACGTAATTCAACTACTTTAGCAAATGTTTCTTTTTCGTGAGTTGCATATCCCTTAACAGTTGAAACTAAGTTAGGAATTAAATCATTACGACGTTTTAATTGGACGTCAATTTGACTCCATGATTCCTCAGTCCGGATTTTTGCTTTTACTAAACCATTGTAGCCGCTAATGTACATAATAACTAAAAGTACTACGATAACTCCGATAATAATCATTGCCATAATTTTCAGTCTCCTCTTTAAATATAAAGTGTCTTATTTTAGTTTCTATTCTTAATTATCATACCAAAGTTAGACCCTTTTAGAAAGCAATTAAGCTAACGGTTACACCAATTTATCTAACTAGTTTTAATAATGTGATTATTATGGCATAATAGCATTATTAAGAAATTTGTAAAGGGGATTATTAACATGAATGTATTATTTGTATGTATGGGAAATATTTGCCGATCACCAATGGCTGAAGCAATGTTACGAGACGATTTAGCTAAGTTAAACCTTTCTGACCAAGTAACTGTTGATTCTGCTGGCACAAGTTCTTCACAAGAAGGAAATGGCGCCCATGAAGGGACTATTACTAAACTTGTTGAACATCAGATTCCAACAGATGGCTTAATCTCACGTCCGGTTAGTTACTTAGATTTCATTAATAGTGATTTAATTATTGCAATGGATGATATCAATGTTGAGCGTCTTGAAAAAGCTGCACCTGCATCTAAAAAAGAAAAAATCGTTAACTTCCTTTCAATTGTTCCCGGTAAAGAAAAAGAATCTGTTCCTGATCCATGGATTACTGGTGACTTTGACGAAACTTATAACTTAATTAGTCTTGGAATGCCTTACTGGATTGATTATATTAAAGCACAAATTAAATAATAAAAATGACCACAAATTTTAAAATTTGTGGTCATTTTTATTATTTATTATTATGAATCATTTTAAAATACTTTTGAACTGTTTTTGGTGCAGCATTGTATGTCCAATCTTTAACATACTCACCTTGGACCATCAAACGTCCGGCACCCGTATCATCACAAGTAATTAATGTGACTAATTTTTCTCCGGGTACATCATCAATAACTTGAACGTCTGTTGCTTTGATATATTTCATTTTAGATGTTTCATACTCATAAATCTTTTTAGCATCTGTTAAATAGATTTTTTGGCCAATTTTCATGCTAACTAATGGACTAAACAATAAATCCTTTCGAATCATATGATGTCCAGCAAGTGCATAATTACCCTCGCCCATTTTTTGGTTTTCCTTTAAAGTTCCAGCAGCAAGTGCCAAGGTATCAGTGCTAACGCCTTTAGCAATCGGCAAGTTCATTGAGACATCCGGAATACTAATTTCTCCAAGTAAAACCAAATTTTTTTCATTTGCTTTTGCTTTCACGACATCTGCCGTATTCAAACTCTTAACTTCACTAAAATCAAAGGATGCTTTTTTATTTTTATTTTTATCGACTAATTCTGAATTAATGGTTGGGTCTGTTAGTCCAACAATAAAGTTTTTAATTTGTTCATTGAATACTAGCGAAAGCCCCACCAATAACAATAGTATTAATAATATAGTTGTTAGCCATTTTTTCCAACGACTTTTTTTAGCTGCTTTATTTTTTTCCATTAATAACCCCCACTTTCGCTTAACAACTATTTTACCATATAACTTTTATCCTTGTTTAGTGTTATGATTATAATTATCAAAAAATATCTTTAGGGGGACTGTTTAATTTGTTGACTTCACTAAAATCAACATTTTTTCGTTCTAGACAACCTTGGGAACAAAATTTATTTGTTTTATGGTTTGGTACGTTCATGGCTGGCGTGGCATTTAGTTTAATTATGCCATTTATGTCACTTTATATTGATACGTTAGGTGACTTCACCAAAACCGAATTAAATTTTTATAGCGGCATTACCTATTCATCTACATTTTTAATTACCGCCATTGTTTCCCCACTATGGGGTCGTTTAGCTGATCGAAAAGGTCGTAAATTAATGATTTTAAGAGCTTCATTCGGAATGGCCATTGTTTTAGGCCTGATGGGGCTTGTCAGTAACGTTTACCAATTAATTGCGTTACGTTTATTACAAGGTGTCTTTTCTGGTTATATTAGTAACTCACAGGCACTGATTGCAACAGAGACACCCAAGCGGCAAAGTGGTAAAGCACTCGGTATTTTAGTTACCGGTAGTGTTACTGGTACTTTATTTGGACCACTAATCGGTGGCGCAATAGCTGGGGTCTTCGGCTATCGTATTACCTTCTTCATTACTGCTGCGATTTTGCTAATTGTTTTCTTACTTAGTTATTTCTTTGTACATGAACATTTTACGCCTGTTGAAAAAGGTGAAATGCAAACGTCAAAAGAAATCTTCAAGAAATTACATCATCCTAAATTAATTATCGGGATGTTTGTCACTACCTTAATCATTCAAGCATCAAATTATTCCATTAGTCCTATTCTAAGCTTATACGTTCGAGAACTCTTACATAACGTTGGAAATGTTACCTTTATCAGTGGGTGTGTGGCTTCTATTCCAGGAATAGCAACGCTAATTGCTGCGCCTCGCTTAGGAGTACTAGGCGATAAAATTGGAACAGAACGTATTTTAAAAATTGCACTTACTGTCGCAATTTTCATTTTTATTCCAATGGCATTAGTGACTAATGTTTGGCAACTTGGCGGCTTACGTTTCTTAATTGGGATTACGGATGCCGCAATGTTACCTGCAGTTCAAACAATTCTAACAAAAAATACACCGGCAGAATTCACAGGTCGAGTGTTCAGTTACAATCAATCATTCCAAGCCATGGGATCAGTCGTTGGTCCTATGATTGGCTCTACCGTTTCTGGCGTATTCGATTACAAAGGTGTCTTTATTTCTACCGCTATTTTAGTTGGTATTAATCTCATCTGGGTTCTCTACGTCACAAAAGGGATGTATTCACGAAAAGCTGAATAGTAACGTTCAATCTAGTTGAACGTTACTATTTTTTTGTATAAAAAAAGGAAGAAGCTTATTGGCTTCTTCCTTTTCGAAATAGTTCTTATTTTGCAGCGTTTGCGTCTGTAAGACCATATTTCTTGTTGAAACGATCCACACGGCCATCGGCTTGAGTGAATTTTTGACGTCCAGTATAGAATGGATGTGAATCCGATGAAATTTCGACACGAATCAATGGGTATGATTTGCCATCTTCCATTTCAATTGTTTCTTCTGAATGTTTTGTTGAACCTGAGATAAATTTGTAACCTGAAGTAGTATCCATAAATACAACTTCATGGTAATCTGGATGGATTTCTTTTTTCATAAGTAAGTATTCTCCTTTGCCCTAATCCATCTGCTGAATTAGAGTTATTCTTTATATTACAACATGCACAATCTTATCACGAATTAACTCGTTTTACAATTAAATTTTATTTACTTGTTTTTGTTAACTCTTTTAAAAATTCAGCATTATTTTTTGTTTTCTTCATTTTTTGGATAACACGTTCCGTAGCACCTAGTGAATCGCCTGTCATCATCTTTCGAATCTGCCATAGTTCTTCAATTGTTTGCTTAGATAATAATAATTCTTCTTTACGTGTACTTGATTTTTTTAAATCGACAGCAGGGAAGATACGGCGTTCAGCAAGCTCTCTTGAGAGTTGTAATTCCATATTACCGGTTCCTTTGAACTCTTCATAAATCACATCATCCATTCGGCTACCCGTATCAACCAAAGCAGTTCCTAATATTGTCAGGCTTCCACCTTCTTCAATATTACGTGCAGCACCAAAGAATTTTTTAGGTCGATAAAATGCTGCTGGATCAATCCCACCTGATAACGTCCGTCCGCTTGGCGGAATCGTTAAATTATACGCTCTAGCCAAGCGAGTAACTGAATCCATTAAAATAACAACATCTTGCTTATCTTCAACTAATCGCATTGCACGTTCTAAAACAAGTTCAGAAACACGCGCATGGTTCTCTGGTTGTTGATCGAATGTTGACGATACAACATCACCTTTAATTGATCGTTCTAAATCAGTCACTTCTTCAGGTCGTTCATCAATTAATAGTACGATTAATTTTACATCGGGATGATTTTCTGCGATTCCTTGAGCAATCTCTTTAAGTAAAGTTGTTTTCCCAGCTTTAGGTGGTGCCACGATTAAACCACGTTGACCAAATCCAATAGGAGCAAATAAATCAGTTAATCTCGTTGAAAGATTTTGACTAGTTGTTTCTAAAGTTAATTGTCGATTAGGATATAAGGGCGTCAGTGCAGGAAAATGTGGACGTTCCTTTGCTTCTTCTGGATTTTTACCATTAACTGTATCAACGTGCATTAACCCATAATAACGTTCATTAGGCTTTGGTGGTCGTGCTTTACCTCCGACTAAATCCCCATTTCTTAAATTAAATCGCTTAATTTGTGAGGCAGAAATATAAATGTCCTCTTGTGATGGGCCGTAGTTAATTGGACGCAAAAAACCGAATCCATCCTGATTGGGAACAATGTCTAAGACACCTTCCATCAAAATGAATCCTTGTTGTTTTGCTTGAGCCCTTAGAATTGCCAAAGACAATTCTTTTTTATTCATTTGGCTATAATATTGTATTTTATATTCTTGGGCATAGCCATAAATTTCTTTAAGCGTCTTGTCTTTTAATTCACCCATCGTTAAGAAGTCGCTCATTTAATCACCTAATCTTCATCAATAATTTCTACATCAGCAGATAAATTTGTCATTTTTTGTACAACGCAATCATAACCACGTAAAATATTATCGGCTTTCTCAATGACAGTCGTACCATTAGTCATTAAAGCAACTTCAAGTAATGCAGCACCTGCACGAATTTCATCTGCATAAACAGTTTGGCCTGTTAATTCAGTTGATTGATTGATTCGAATAATGCCATCTTTTGATTCAATCTTAACACCCATTCGTTGCATTTCTGGAATGTGCTTAATCCGTTCAGGATAAAGTGTATCAATAATACGACTCTCACCTGTAGCCTTGAGCATAACGGCAGTAATTGGTTGTTGCAAGTCAGTTGCAAACCCAGGATATGGTGAAGTTGTCACTTCAATTGGGATAATTTTATCGCCACCAGGAACAAAAATACTATCTTCATTCACTTGGAAAGTAACGCCCATTTCACTAAGTTTAGCTAAAAATGAATCTAAATGTTCAGTAATAACATTCTTAATTAAAACGCCCTCACCCATTGCAGCAGCAAGTGAGATATAAGTACCAGCTTCAATACGATCTGGAATAATCGTATGCGTATTAACAGCTTTTAAGCTATCAACACCTTGAATTCTGATTTCACCAGTCCCCGCACCACGAATATGAGCACCCATATTATTCAAGAATGTTGCAATATCAATGGTTTCAGGTTCTTTTGCAGCATTTTCAATGATTGTGGTTCCTTTTGCACGGACAGCAGCCAATAAAATGTTAATTGTTGCACCCACTGAAACAAGGTCCATAAAAATACGGGCTCCCTTTAATCCTTCAGGGCCACTCGTAATAATCACTGCGTCTTCTTCTTCGATAACTTCAGCGCCAAGAGCTTTAAATCCCTTGATGTGTTGATCAATCGGACGTGGTCCAATATTATCACCACCAGGAAATCCAACAACTGCACGACCGAACCGACCTAATAAGGCACCCATAAAGTAATAAGAAGCTCTTAAACTTTTAATGGCACCACCAGGTAAAGGTTCATCCTTAATCATCGTAGGATCTACCATTAAGTTACCAGCGTTAAATTCAGACTTAACATTCATTTGATCTAAAATTTTCATTAAATTATGTACATCTAAAATATCGGGGACACTGTCAAAATGCACAGGTGTATCCGCAAGAATAGCTGCAGGAATCAATGCAACAGTACTATTCTTAGCACCACCGATTATTACTTCGCCAGACAGTTTTTTACCGCCTCTAATAATCATCTTTTTCATTTATTATTTCCTCACTTAAAAGTGCTTTCACAAATTGATTATAACTATATTAATAATAAAGAAAAAGTTCACGAAATACAATAGATATTCGCCACTTTATCCAAATATACAATCTTGCCTGATACTATTTTAATAATTGAGCCATATCAGCTGGGAGTTCTGATTCAAAAGCTAATTTTTTACCCGTAAATGGATCTTCAAAGCTTAATTTAGCAGCATGTAATGCCTGTCTATCAATACCTTTGTCCATCGGGCCATCATATAACGCATCCCCAACCAAAGCATGATGAATAAAATCAAAATGTACACGAATTTGATGTGTTCGGCCCGTAACTAACTTCACATCAACTAATGTGTAGTCTGGAAATCTCGTTACAACTTTATAAGTTGTTTCTGAGGCTTTTCCTTCAGCCATAACAGAACGACGAATTTCGCCTTCCTTTTTACCAATTGGTTCTTTAATATCTCCTTGATCACTTTTAACGTCACCTGCAACAATTGCTAAGTATGATTTTTCTAACTGACCATTACTTAATTGAGCAGCAATCAAACTATGTGCAAATCCATGCTTAGCTAATAAAACAAGTCCACTTGTAAAACGGTCTAAACGCGTAATAACATGTGGCACGAAACTACTTGAATGAGTTGCAATCAAATGGCCTTTAACACGGTTAACCAATGTTGTATCTTCATTAGATGGGCCTGGCACGGTTACCATACCAGCTGGCTTATCGACTACTAACCAGTTTTCATCTTCAAAGACGATATTTAATGGTTCATCACTTGCATGTATGGCATCGTTATCTGGTTCTTCTGGCAACGTCAAAATAACTTCATCACCATCAATCAGTTGATAATCCCAATATTCATTCTTTTTGTTAACTCGAACTTGTCCCTCGCCTTGTTTAATTCTGGCGATTAATCGTTTACTAACGCCAACCTCAATTAAAAATTTTTTTAAACTAATTGTGCCTTCACCATTGTTTGTTAGCGTAAATTGCATGTCATTATCCTTCATTTCTCGTCATAACGTTTATTCTCTATCTTATCACACTTGGTAGCCTATAAAAAAAGGCGATTATAATCGTTAAATTATAATCGTCTTTTTTTATTTTGTAATAAATAAATGTTTGCCCAATTCGATACTGTTTAATGCTTCAAAAGAAATCCCCCACGAATATCTCTTGTTAGTTCTCTATAATATAGAGTATACCGAATGATTCATGGGTTGTACTATCAAAAAAAAAACTAGAAACATTTTTACTGATAGTGTTTTCTATTCACGTTTAACAGTCGTTTCCCCATCTCTGGCATATCATTATCAAGTCCTAATGCAGTGATAATATACTTATCAAATGCATTGTTTTTATAATTTTTATTCATGAAATTAGTAACCACCATATCATATCGTTGACTAGAATCATAAATACTGACATTAACGCGTAAATTAATATTTAAATCTTGACTCATATTTCTGACAAATAATTCTTTAATTCGCTCGTTTGCATTTAAATCAACCCCAACTGTTAACATGGTTTCTTTTTCTAACAATCTAGCGCTAAAAATTTCGACCATTTTATTAATAAATGGCTGCCTGTATCGCTTATAGAAATCAGACCATTTTTTAGCTAATAATGGACTGTCGATTAATTCATCCATGGCAATCTCAACATGACGTCGAACTGAATGATTTGAATATTTTTTTCGATAACTATTCATCATGTAAGTTCCCACGGCATCCATCGTTCCATGAAAACAAAATGCTTCAGTACAAATTGGGTACAATGATTTACTAACATTTTCACCGATAATTTTAACATCTAATTTAGATTCAAATCCTTGTTCCAAATATTTAACAGCTTGTTGAAGTTTGGTGTTATTTGTGTGATTAATTGCAATAAAATCGCGGGACAAGTAAGCACTTGAAGGAACTGAAACAAAAGCAGTTGTCCAAGCGTAAAGTAGGGCGCTCTCAAAATGAACATCAATTTTATTTGAGAACTTAATATAAATATCTTGCATCTTTTCTTCAACTTGGTTAAATAGTGAATTATTTGCAATCATATCTGCTAAATCATCAGAAATCACCCAATTATCACGATCTTTTCGCATCATTCGATGAACACTGACCTTCATCCAAATTCTAGTCCTCATTAAATTACTATCATTCACATTGAAGTTAAAATATGTTTCAAATACTTTAATGTATTCAAGAATGACGCCCGCTTCTATCGTATCATTATAGTTAAAATCTGTCGCTAGAAATAGTGAATAGTAAAAAAATCTAATTTGTAATTCAGAACCAACTACCTCACCATGTGCAATTTTAATCTGAAATTCAGACAACAAATTATTAAGTTGCTTAATTCTTCTGAAGATAGATGATTCACTAACATTTAAACTAAGACTCAAATTTTCAATACTGCTATTTTCATCATAATAGAATGCCATTAAAATTTGGTAATTAATAGACTCTTTCACATACCGATAAACCGTTTCGTAAAAATTAATTTTGCCTTTACCTATAAATTGAATGTTATTCTTTTTTATGATCATATAGGGTTCATCACCTGAATTGAATTCGCCATCCAATTACTCTAGTGCAACTCGCAAAGCTGTATTTGAAACATTTAATCGATTACAGATTACTTTTCTTGATAACCCATGTTCATTTAATGATAGCAATTCAATAATTTCACATATTAAAAACTCTGGTCGATCCAGAATATCTTTTTTGTACATTTATTCCTCCGAGAATTCTCATAATTACCAGCATGTCAACTTTAGTAAGAATATTATATATTTTATTTTAACACAAAACATTAAAAAGAGAATTTTCTAACACTATCTTAACAATTATCGTTAACCAGTTAGTTTCTATTTGATTTCTAAATAAAAAAGATTAACTTAAATAAGTTAATCTTTTTACGTTTAAACTTGTTTAATAAACTTAACGAATGCTTGTTGGCCGTGGTCATCTTGTTTATAAACCCCAGCATCTTCAAGAACACGCATAAAGACTTTTCCAACTTCGTTTTGTACGAGCTCACTAACCGTCTCTTTAGAAATCATCGAATTATCACGCTTAATTTCATCAGCCCAAGTTTTATGATAAGCCGCCATGACATTTGGTTGATCTGTTAGATACTTCTCAACCTCTGTTATTTCAGTTTTCAAACGAGGTGGTAAAATAGCTAATCCCATAACTTCAATCAAGCCAATGTTTTCTTTTTTAATATGTTGAACATCAGCATGTGGATGATAAATACCATCTGGAAATTCATCAGATGTTTGATTATCTCGCAAGACTAAATCCAATTCATAACGACCGTCACGCATTCGAGAAATTGGCGTCACAGTATGATGTGGCGTACCGTCAGCATCTTTTGCCAAAATTTGTGCATCGGCATCACTATATTCTTGCCAAGACGTTAAAATTTTTGCTGCTAAATCAGCTAATCGTTCTGGATTTTCACCATTTAAACGAATGACTGACATTGGCCAGTTCACAATACCTGCTTGAATGTCATCAAATCCTGCAAATTGCATTGTTTGACTCATTTCTGCCTTTGCCATTGGAAAATCATGACGTCCACCTTGATAGTGTTCATGCGTTAAAATTGAGCCACCTACAATTGGTAAATCTGCATTACTTCCCGCAAAATAGCCCGGGAATTTTTTAACAATTTGAAGTAAATCTGAAAATGTCGTTTTGTTAATTACCATAGGTTCATGCTTTTCATCTAAGAAAATTGAATGTTCATTGAAGTAAGCATAAGGCGAATATTGAAAGCCCCATGTTGCATCCCCCAAATCAAATCGTACAATCCGATGATTGCGACGAGCTGGGAAATCTAGTCTTCCAGCATAGCCTTCATTTTCCATACATAATTGGCATTTAGGATAACCCGTTTGTTTCATTGTTTTAGCTAAAGCAATTTGCTTTGGATCTTTTTCAGGTTTAGATAAATTAATGGTGATTTCTAAATCACCATAATTTGTTGGTACCTGATAAGCAATGTTTTTCGCAATAGCCGCAACTTTGATGTAATCGTTAGCCTGACTTAATTCATAAAAATAAGCCAAAGCTTTCTCTGGGTCTTTTGCGTATAAATCCCAGAAATGTTTATTCACGTGACTTGGAATTGGTGTGACCAGATCCATTAATTTAGCACCAAGAATATCTTGCTCCGCGATTAGAGCACTGATTTTCTCGTTTTTGATTGCTAAATTAAGTAGCTCGTCTTTAACAGCAATTATTGTGTCAGAAACTGGTTCAGTTACTTCTATCTCTGATTCACCAACCAAATCTAAAACGACGTTTACTAAATAAATTTTATCATCTGTCGAATAAGTCGTTGGATCAAACTGAATAACTTTATCGACGAATTTTGAAATTAATTGTTTAGAATCCATGTTTTTCCCTCTATCTCTTTATGCTTAATCTAATTTTTTAGCGCCATCAGCAATTTCTGCTAAATAGAAACTTGGTGCATAACCGATTTTTTCTTCGTAGATACGACCCACTTCACTTTCAAATGCGTCAACTTTGTCTTTAGCAACAATGGCAATTGCACAACCACCAAAACCAGCACCAGTCATTCGAGCACCTAGTACTCCTGGTTGTTCCCATGCTGTTTCAACAAGTGTATCAAGTTCAATACCCGTTACTTCATAATCAAATTGTAATGAAACATGTGAAGCGTTAACTAATTTACCAAAACGTACTAAATCTTCATTTTTCAAAGCTTCTTGAGCCATAATCGTCCGTTGGTTTTCTGAAACTGCATGACGCGCACGTTTTAGAAGGTTTTCTTTTTGGATTAAGTATGTTTGTAAATCAAAGCTAGCATTGTCCAAATCACCTAATGATTTAATATCATTTTTCTCTTGTAATAATGCTAATGCTGCTTCACATTCACTACGTCGTTCATTATATTTAGAATCTGCTAATTCGCGACGTTTATTTGTATTCATAATAATAATAACGTTGTCTTTTAAATCAATTGGTACTAAATCGTAATCTAGTGTATTTGTATCCAGTAAGATAGCATGATTTGCTTTACTCATACCGACTGCAAATTGATCCATAATTCCTGAATTAACACCGATAAATTTATTTTCTACCATGACACCTGTTTTAACAAGATCAACACGATCAATGTCTAAATTAAATTGATCTTCTAAAATAACACCCATCAATAATTCAATTGATGCAGATGATGATAAACCAGCACCATTTGGAATGTTACCTTCAAGTAAAATATCTAATCCTTTATCAATAACATAACCTTGCTCTTTCAAGTAAACAATCATCCCTTTTGGATAATTAGCCCAGTTATGTTCTTTTTGATATGATAAATCACTTAAATCAAATGAGACAACGCCATTATCTTTAAAGTTATTTGACATGATATTAATTGTTGTATCATCACGTTTTGTTGCAACTGCATATGTGCCTAATGTAATTGCTGTTGGGAAAACATGTCCACCATTGTAATCAGTATGTTCCCCAATTAAGTTGATACGACCTGGTGAGAAGTAACTTGCATTTGCGTCCACACCGTAAACATCTTTAAATTCGCTCTTTAATTCATTAATTTTCATTATATTTTCCTCCAATTTATTAACCGCTTTCATTTTACTAAATATTTACTAAAATTACAATCTTTTTACGACATTCTTTTTATTATGGTAAACTGATACACATAACCAATCAATCAGGAGGTAGTCATGGCAACACTTAAAGACATTGCACAGTTGGCAAAAGTTTCTAATGCAACTGTTTCTCGCGTGTTAAATTACGATCAAACATTATCCGTTGGCGACGATACACGTAAACGAATCTTTGAAGCAGCTGAAAGTTTAAATTATTCAAAAAATAAAAAGAAATCCAGTACACCTCAAGGTAAGATTGCTATTATCGAATGGTATACAGAAAAAGAAGAATTAGATGACCTGTATTACCTTTCAATTCGAATTGGTATCGAACGTAAATTAATTGAACTCGGTTATGAAATTACACGTTTTTTCCAAAATGATCAATTTAGCGCCTTGACTGATACTCTTGGTGCTATTGTTATCGGTAAATACAGTGCAGCACAAATAGCCGGATTTAAAGAACTAAATTCTAATTTAGTTTTTGTTGATATGAACACACTAAATTTTGGTATTAGTTGCGTCATGACTGATTTCAAAACGCCAGTTACAACCGTTATTGACCATTTTAAAAAACAAAATTTAACTAAAATTGGCATGATTGCAGGACAAGAAAGTACATTTGATGATGTCAATTTAGGCCCAGATTCCCGCTTCACTCACTTTAAAAATCACTTAGAACGTACTAGCAACTACCATCCCGAATGGGTTTATACAGGCGATTTCACGCCAGAATCAGGTTATCAATTAACCTTGAAATTATTAAATGATCAATCAGATAATTTACCAGAAGCGTTGTTTATTGCAAATGACGCAATGGCTGTCGGTGCATTACGTGCATTAAATGAAATATCAATTAAAGTGCCTGAACAAATCAGTTTAATTAGTTTTAATGACACATCTATTGCTGAATATACTTTCCCAACGCTTAGTTCAGTTAAAGTTTATACAGAAAAAATGGGTCAATCTGCTGCAGAACTATTAGTCAATCAAATGTCGATGACTGAAATTATCCCTCAGATTATTACCATTGGAACAACCTTAACACTTAGGAATAGTTCCAAATAAAAACAACTGGTATTCAGAAATTAATCTGAACATCAGTTGCTTTTTATTTTTTATTACGACCAATTAACCAGAATACTAGACCAACAGCAAGTAAAATTAAACTACCCACTAACATGGTATTAAATGTGTCACTGATATAATTATTCACAATATCAGTAAAAACAGAAGCTTTACTAGACACAATACCAATTAGGCCACTGTACAAGGCAATTGCAGAACCAATTGAAACTAGAACACCACTCCAGATTGCACTGAATCCGACGTATTTAAGCGGTATAAAGAATGCCCGATTAATAGCCAGTAAGAGTAGCGCAAAAATAACAGAAGCTATTAAACTATACATAAAGGCTGTTTGGACTATTACTTTTACCGAACTAACTGTACTAGCAATTTTTGAAAGATATGGCGTTTGGATATTATTCGTCAAATATTCACTTAAATTACTTTTAAAAGTTGCGACAATCCCATCAATTTTAGCGCTAACCAACGGATTTGATGTGTCCGTTTTTTTCATAACGTTGCTAGCAACTTGATTGGTAATCTCAGTTGGATTGATGACAGTTTGTTTTCCAGCATATACGTTACTAAAACTATTTTTCGCAATGTTAGTAACTTGTTGATTCGTTAAAGCATCTTTAACAGCTGACGTTGGCACATCATTTAATGTCGCAATACTTGAAATACCATCATTCATCTGTCGTGTCACAAGTGTCACGTTCGAATCTGTTAAAATTTTTTCTTCAGTATAAGTTTGATTCAAAACGGTTATTTTTAAGACACTTGTCACAAATAGTACGATTAAACTAAGGCTCAAGAAGAAAGATATCCAGCCGTTTAGACCTTTATGGTTGTCTATCTGATAGGTCTCAGTATGTTGCTTTTGGAATTCTGCACGCATGATTCTATCCCCTTTTGTTAATTCTCAAATTATTTAAATTTTAACATTCAATTGTAGGTTAATTGTACGCGACATGATTGAAAAATGGTAGTTTGATTTATTAATCATGAAATTTTATCATTATGCCCCATTATGTTATTATCCCAGTAATTACTGTTTAACTTTTTCAAACTAGAAAGAGGTTATATCATGCCTAATAGCTTAGGATTAATTTTAAAAGAAACTCGCCAATCGCTACACTTAACTCAAAAAGAAGTTTCCAAAGATATTTGTGCGCAATCGATGCTTAGTGCTATTGAAAATAATAAATACATACCTAATGCACAGCTCTTAATCCAACTATGTCATAAATTATCGATTACTTTAGACCAAATAAGTCTTCTGGAAAATTTTGATATCAGTTCAGAAAATGAATTCAATGAACGTGTATCTAAGTTATGTAATCAACACCAATACAAAGAGTTACTCCAGTTTCTAAATAAAGAAACGGTTACCAATAATTTAAAAACGGATAAGCAACTTCAGGCATACTATTATTATATCGGTATTGCAACTCTACATACTGAAAATAAATTGATTGCTACCGAAAAATATATTAAGTTGTCCCTTGCTTCCAGTAATAAAATTCTGCCAGATACCCTTACCCGACTTGGTACCGTCTCTTTGGCCTTTATATATGCAAAGCAAAATTTACAAAATAAGGCTGAGAAATATATTGATCAGACTTTTATGGACTTTAATAAATTATTTTATGAAGAAAATCAAAATATTTTATTCTATTTGACAGCACTTATTTATTTTAAGCTCAATAATTTAACAATGTCTCTTAATTGGATAAACAAGTCTGTTAAATTCGCTACTGATCATAACTCACACTATATGTTAGCCAACTCTTTTTATTTAATGGCTCAAATTGCAAAAAGAGCAGAAGATAAAGATAATTTTTTAGCCGCTACTGAAAAGCAACAGCTACTAACTGGCCTTTTTAATGAACAAATTTATAAAAATATTTAGAATATCAGAATACTGATTTTTAATTTTTACTCAAATTGGATAGGATGAAGTCATCAAATAAAAGGAGGTTTCATCCTATGGAAAAACCACTATTTTCAAATGTTATTTCAATCAAATCAAGTAAAGAAAAAATCGCGTTGTTTTTAAAAAATCCGGAAACTTTACTGAAATGGATACCTGATATTATTCAGGTACAGCCAATTGACAACAATAAATTCAATATTCACAGAACAGATTCTGCTTTGAATAAAAATGAGGAAATTTCTGTTAGTTCAGAAAATGATACAATCTACTATGAAAGTACCGGAGGAAAACTCGAATACACTCTAATTTTTAATTTGACTAGTAAAAATGCAACAACATTATTAGAAGAAAATTTTTACTTGTCTGAAAATGATCATTCACATTTACCATTAAAATTACTCATGCCAATCGCTAAACATGCCTTTAATTCAAACTTACAAAGCTTTAAACGAATAATTGAAAACAACTAAAAAAGAGATTCCTGCAAGGAGTATGGCTAATTTTTGTTACTTCTTGGTAGCTTGTAAAATTAATCCGAACGCTGTTCGGACAAAAAAGGTCAGCTTCCTTTAAAATGGTGTTTACCACAAACACACTTTCTAGGAACTGATCTTTTGTCTAGTATAACCTAATCTGAACGAATTAAAATTGAAACTTTCTGTGAGTTAGAACTATCTAATTCTGAAATGACCATCATTTAAACCGTTCACCAGGTTTCAAATTATAGTTGCAGCGCCTTAATGATTTCAACTTTTTTAAACTATATAATATAGATTTTTGTTTCTAAAAATCGTTATAAAAAACAAATTTAACACCATCATAGCTGCCTTTCAAGAGAAAAATTTCAAATTCTTTTACACAAACGTTAATATATTGTTCTACATCCTCTTTTTTAAGTAAACCTGGAAAGTCTTCGATAGACATATCATCAAAATCAGCATCCAAGTCTTCAATAATTTCACTAATATCACGATCAATTATTTCGTTGACCCCAGTCGATAAGTATTTGTTATTTTTCAAAGTTACCAGTTTATATTGTTTTATCAGAATACCATTATAATAGTGAAAGTCTAAATAGAATCTTCGTAGCGCTTCATCCTTACTATAACTCATGTTTTCTAAAATATATTTTTTATAAACAGTTTTTAGCCAAATATCATCAGATATAAGATGAAGATAATATCCTAGTTGAAACGTATTCAAACATGTTCCATACTCCTCTAGAAACATGTTTGGAAACATATCATGTTCTCCATCTTCGCGTTTCACCATAAAGTGCGTAAGCTCTTTGGGTGTTCTCGAATTTTTGTTAACATCTGGAGTAATACTTCCAATTAAAAAATCATTTCCAAACCCATGCTTATTATTTATTACTTGTGCAATTGATAAATGCATTATTCTTGATCCCATTTGTCTAACATCCTTTTTTTACTGTGTGAGTATAATAATCTTGTAAGTATAATTTACTGTCATTTGCATAAAAACCCTCTTTAATCATGAGATGTGGCAACGCAACACAATTTTTCCCCATTGTAACACCTGGATATGTCATAGTGTAAGCTCCAATGCGACAGTGATCACCTATAATGGCTCCAAATTTTGAACTTGTTTTTAAATATGTTTTATCATCGAAAAAAATTTTTTTTGTTTTATGCCATCCAGTCGCGTCAATTTCATCATACAAGTTAAAGCTGGAAGTCGACGCATAAGCTGAAAAGTTTACATCACTTCCAATAAAAGACCGCGTTATTGTATTAAAGTGTGCAATATGCGTATCATCCAGAATCACACTATTAATAATCTCCGAGGAATGCCCAATTATAGTATTTTCCCCAATATAACAGCCACCTCGAATAAATGCACTTTTCCCAATCAATGCATTGTCTTTGATGACTGCTGGGCCTTTGATGTAAGCAAACCCCTGAATAATAACATTTTCACCGATATACACATTCCCCTCAATAATTGCACTCTTTGATATTTGGCTACTATTTGCAGTGTATGAATGATTTAATCTAGTTAGATCCACATAATTAAAATTATCCAAAAAATCAACAACAGTTTGCTTCAACATACCATTACGCAATCTCTCATCATTAACGTCTATAAAATTGTGTAAATCAACAACGTTCTTAGTTTTCATTATTTCCACCAGCTTTACTCAACTCTCCATTTAATAATTCCGTTTTAGTTCCAATCCAAGTTCTAATTGAGCTTAAACCATATTTATTGAACATATATTTTCTTTTCCTTAGCGTATATTTTTTAGCTTCTTCGGTGCTTACTGTATTTTTATTTTTTTCATGTGGATAGTGAACTGCAATCGCAGATCTATCAAGGATAAATCTAATATGATGCACAAATGCGTTAATAGCGAAATCTGCATCCTCTCCACCATAAGTTGTGTAAGCCTCATCGAATCCTCCGATTCTTTGATAGGCATCTTTTGATATTCCAATATTACATGACCAACCAATTACCCATGGTGCTGGCCACTTAGACAAATCATCTCCCATTGACTGGTATACTGATTCACGGCGATCATACGCATTTAAATTCAATAATACTTGAATCGTGCCATCGACATCCGCCGCATTAAAGTTATCAATAATTGCCTGTTTATATTTATCATGATCATCAAATCCCGCAACATAACCAATCACAAAACTATTTTCATTATTTACTAAAATTCTATGGTACTCACTCACAAATGTACTACAAACTGCAATACCAGCATCAATAAATACGAGATATTTACCCCCAGAGATATTTGCTCCAGCATTTCTCGCTTCAGAAACCTTAAATCCATTATCCGACTGATAATAGTACTTAATATTCAGTGATGTCTCAAATGCCTTAACAATTGAGATTGTTTCTTCAGACGATCCATCATCGACAACTATTACTTCAAAAGTCGTATTATTCAGTTTTTGTTTAAGTAGTGACTGCAAACTAATTTCAAGTAATTTATTCCGATTGTAGGTTGGAATGATTACGGATATATCAAAATTTTCCATTACTATGCGCTCCCTTTAAGACTAACTTAGTGCTATTATTTTCGTACAGCTTTAAAAACGGTGTGTAAACAACAAAAGACATAATGATAATTACGATTTGAAACACAACATATTTATAACTTCCTAGCAAAAAGCCTGAAATTAATGGTGGTGTTATCCACGGAAGAATGACACCGTTAAACGGCGGAATAACTCCATATAGAATACAAAGATATAAAGACATTCCGGTAATAACTGGAATAAAAATGAACGGTACTACCATGTATGGATTCAATACAATTGGTAGTCCAAAAACTATTGGTTCGTTAATATTAAATAAACAAGGTACAAAAGCACCTAATCCTAGCTTGCGATTACCTGACTCTTTTGAAAAAATAATCATTGATAGAATAAGCCCTATACTAATACCGCTTCCTGTCATAGTAATAAATTGATTTAAAAACTGTTGAGTTACTATATGCGCTCCATTCACTATTGTTAGATTATGGTGTGCTGCTATAATCGACTGGTTTTCAATAGTATTTGTCAATAAAATCGGTGTTATTACTCCACCAATAACGGAATTACCGTGAATGCCAAAAAACCAAAAAACTGAAATCAATGCCGAGATAGAAATCACACCAAAAAACGTGTCCGATAAGTTTTGTAAAGGAAGCTGCAAAAGAGTATAAATAGTCTCTACGAAGGTTCTTTTTATGATAAATTGAAATACAAATTGAACGACACCTATAACAATAAAACAACAAAACATCGGAATTAAAGACTCAAAAGCTATTCCAACATTACTCGGTAAATCTTTAAAAACTTTATTTCCAATCCTTAAGTTAACAATCTTTTCAAAGAAAATAGGGATGAGTATTCCGATTAACATCGCTGCAATAATCCCCTTGCTTCCAATCCAATCAATGGTTATATTCTTTACTATTTTTACATTTTCTGCTCCACAAAGAACTAAAAATGAAATTAGTGCGGTAATAGTTGTTTCTAGTTTTAATTTTTCGTTTTTAGTCATCGAAAAAGCAATTCCTAAACAACTTACTACACCTAAAATGTTGAACGAAAAAGTAATCAATCGATTCATTAAGACTTTCAAATCGGGATTAATATCAAATTGTACAAGAATAATGAAAATAGAACTTACAATTGTAATGGGGATGGTATATATCATCCCATCTTTGATTCCAGTCAAAATTCTGGAATTGAAGAAACGATTAGTTGCCGATGTAAGCGATTTCATTTATTCTACTTCTTTCTTCACATAATTACTTATATCACTGTATACATTTATTAAATATCTAGCAGCAGTCTTGACAGGCAACGGACTATCATTATAAGTAAATGACTTATTAATGCTTTGAAGCATTGTTATATCATTATAATCATCTCCGACAGAATACACATTATTAATATTTACTTTTTTTATGTTAACCAACCAATTAATTGCAGTACTCTTATCAATACCCACACGCGTAATGTCTAAGTATTTTCCATTGCGATTGAAATTCAATATTCTTTTCGTTGCTATTTTCTCACTTATAGCATTGATAATTTTAGTACTTGCTACGACAGTAATTGAACAAATATTATCCGAGCTAGGATTTAATTTATCGAAACTACGTAATTCATTGTCACTACTTGAAATCATAATTCGTTCGATTGAACTCAAGTATTTATTAATTATTTCTTTTATCGCATTGATCTGCTCCCCGTTCAGATAGAATGCTTTAATAATCTGACCTCTACTATCAATTACTATTGAGCCATTTGATGCTAGAGCGTAGTTAAACTCAGGTAGACCATATTTTTCTTTCGCATTGACTATCGATTTTGGAGATCTTCCGGTGGCCACAACAAAGAGATCATTTTCTTTGTTGTGTTTCGCAATAGTCTCTCTTGTATTCTTATCTACAAAGTCACCTCTCAAAATCGTTCCATCAAAATCACTAACTAGCATATTCATTTAATCACCCCTACATATTATTTCCGCGAACCAAATCTTTTTAACCCCCATATCATTTTTACTCCTACACAGTTCGCTACACCCACATTATTTACCTAATGTCTAGATATTTCAAGGGAATTTTTTTATATATGTTATTTTGAGATTTTGAATCAGTATTAAATAACCACTCGGTTCAATTTTAATACCGCTCAGATTTAAAGATTAACTGATTATTCTTTTAAAAAGGGCTCTTTGTCAACTGGTGTTGGTGGCGGAATACTAAGGTATTTGTCGAAAGACAGATGCCTTTTCTTATGCAAAATTAATTCAATTCGGGTAAAGAAATGCTGGTTATTTTTGAATCCATAACAATTACGTTTAAGGTAGATTGTGAAAAACTATAATCGTTTTCTATTTCTTCTTGTCTTATTATCATTGTTGCATCCTCCTTTCCATACTTTATTTATTACTTCAACACATATCGCGTATTGTCCCACAATATCACTGCTAGTTACGATCACAAACTACTCTACTTTATGCTATCCTATTTTAAAATCGGTTAAAAAAAAGTATATTGCAGGAATCTCTTTTTTAGTTGTTTTTATTTAAATGAACATCTAAGACAAATTTATTATGATTGCTCACAAATCTTGACGTCGAATATTCAAAGGCGCGGCCTTTTTGATCATAAGCGATTTGATCAATTACAAAAATTGGACTATCCAAGGAAACTTCTAAAACTTGACTAGTTTCTTTGTTTGCTGGTTCAGCATAAACCACTCGTCTTGCATCTGTTAACTGTAAGTTCGCGTGACTCCCTAAATAGTCATACACGGATCCTGATAATACCTTTTCATCGATAGGCGCAATTGAGACCGGCATCACTGAGTGCTCAAAACTATAGACCTTTTTATTAATCAATCTAACCCTTTTAATTTCATAAACTGGATCATTAGATAATATTTGTAGATTTTTTTGTTCTATTTCTGTTGGTAATCGGGCATTAAAATGTATTAATTTACTTGATATTTTTTGATCTCGATGTGAATATGTGACACCAACAGGTAAATCTAGAGGCAACATCTCCGTAGATTGACTATCCATTCTTGGTCGCACATACGTCCCTGACCCTTGCTTACTATAAACTAATCCTTCATCAATTAGTAAATTTAATGATTTTTTTAACGTTAATCTAGAAACTTGGTATTTTTCGGTTAATATTTCTTGAGTTGGCAGTAAAGCCCCGGCACGATAATGATTTGTTAAAATATCTCGTTTAATATCTGAGTATATTTCTCGATATCTGTACATTTGTCTACCTCATTTCTATACATTTGTATATACATATTATATTATATAATTTAATTTGTAAACACGTTTCATTTAAATATGTATTTACAAATTAAAAAGATGTTGTTATACTTTGTTTATAGAAAGCGCTTTCTATAAACAAAATTAAAAGGAGTCTTTATTATGCATTTTAACTTAGAAAAAATCCAGGGGCCACTCTTAAAAGTTTCAGCATGGGTTGAAAGAAATACCATTTTACAAGCTATTAAGAATGCCTTTGTTAGAACAATTCCGTTTACTGTTGTCGGATCATTCTCAAATCTAATCAAAATGGAACTTGATGCATTAATTAAAGCAAAAGATATTCATAATGTCATTTTAACAAGTATTAGTGACTTATTCGGCTACATTGGTACTGCTACTCTTGGTATTGTTGCACTAATCGTTGTTTTTTCATCAGCATACTCGTATGCAATGGAATTAAAAAAGGACGAAAAAAATAAAGGTTTAAATCCAATTATTGCCACATTATTGGCATTCGCAGCATACTTCGTCATGATTCCTAATAACGTTAACTTTTTGGATAGCAAAGCTAAAGTTGTTGAAGGTTTTTCAACTTCATTCTTTAGTTATGAAGGTATGTTTACAGCCTTAATTGTTGGAATGCTTGCCGTTTCGTTGTTCGCTCGATTCGCAAGAAGTAAGTTCACGATTAAAATGCCTGGTAACGTACCACAAAATGTTTTCGATTCATTTTTCTCATTAATTCCAATTTCCGAAGTACTTATTATTTTTGGTATCGTAAGAATTACAATACAGTCACTTGGCTATGTTTCATTAGTACAAATGATTGCTGATATTGTTATCTCACCAATGTTAAGCGTTGGTGTTGGGCTTCCAGCTATTATTATTGTTATTTTATTAGAACAAATCCTTTGGTTCCTTGGTTTACATGGTTTCAATATCGTCTGGGGCGTTATTTCAGCCTTCTGGTTACCACTATTCCTTAAAAACGTTGCAAAATTTGCTGAAACTCAAAGTTTTGCTGATATTTCAATTTCACCTAATACAATGACAAATGTTTACGCCATGATTGGTGGTTCTGGTGCAACATTTGGTTTAATTATTGCAATGCTGATTTTCACAAATAAAGGTGAAAAAGAGCGAGAAGTTGCAAAACTAGGTTTCATTCCAAGTTGTTTTGGTATTAATGAACCTGTTATTTTCGGTTTACCTATTGTTTTAAATCCACTAATGTTCATTCCATGGATTGTTGTACCTGTCACAAATGCAATTATTGCATATGTTGTAACTTCAATCGGTTGGGTTGTACCTCTTGTAGTTTTAAATTCTGGTAATGAACCTATTTTCATTAGCACTTGGGTATTAGGTGCATTCCATCTAAGCCCAGTCGTTTTAACTGCTGTTTTAGTTGTCTTAGATACTGCACTATATGCTCCATTTGTTATTATCAACCAACGCCATGAACGTGCAGAAGCAAGAAAATTGGATGCAGACATGGTTACAGAATAATCTGAATTTAATTCAAGAGAAGAAAGGGTGTTTCATTTGAAACAGATTCATGCAATCGCACATACTCATTGGGATTTTGAATGGTATTTTACACGTCAAGAGGCTCGAATTCAATTTGCCTTCCATATGGACGAAGCTTTTGAGGCATTATCTAAAAATGAACTAGATTATTATCTATTAGATGGACAGATGTCAATTATTGATGATTATCTAAATACAGCTCCAGAAAAAGAAGATCTTATCAAAAAATATGTTTCTATGGGTCGTTTACTCATTGGACCTTGGTATACTCAAATTGATGAAATGGTTACTTCTGGAGAATCTATTGTTCGCAATATCAGAATTGGATCAAAGCTAGCTGACAATTTAGGTGGCGTAATGAAAGTTGGGTATCTCCCAGATTCATTTGGACAAGGACAAGATATGCCAAAAATATATAATGGATTTGGTATTAATAGCACCGTTTTCTGGCGTGGGTTCCCTACAGAAAACGATTCCCGCTATTTTTACTGGACAAGTAATGACTCCTCCAAAGTTTTAGTTGCTAATATTAAAAATGGCTATTATGCAGGTGTAGATTTAGTTGAAAATGATAACTTTTTCGATTTAACGGAGAAAATCTCAACGAATACTACATCTGACAATCTTGTTTTACCAATTGGTGGCGACCAGCGAGCTATCGATCATAATTTAAAAGATAGACTTGCAACTGCTAATAGTGTTCTTTTACAATCTGATTCTGTTATTCAAGAAAGTACGTATCCAAAATTTTTTGATGCATTAGCTAAGGAGTCCAATTTACCATCATTTAATGGAGAATTCATTGATCCATCAGATTCTAAAATACATCGAGGAATCTATTCTTCTCGTTACGATTTAAAACAGCTTTACGATAAATTAGAACGGAGAATGACTTATGAAGTCGAGCCTTTAATGGCTATTGCTACACATCAGGGTATATCTGAAAAGCAAGGTTTAATTGATGATATTTGGAAGACTATTGCCCGTGGACAAGCTCATGATAGTTCCGGTGGCTGTAACAGTGATAAAACAAATCAAGATATCTTACATCGTGGAATTGTGGCAGATCAATTATCTCTTTCACTCAAAGATTATCTACTTCGTAAACTAAGTATTTCTATTTCAGATAAAAAACAATTAAATTTATTTGCTTGGAATCCACTTCCTTTACCAGTTAATGAAATTCGTGAATTCGAAGTTAGTACTTCTTTTGCTAATTTTAATCTTAAAACAATAGACGGCATTGATGTTCCTTTTGATATTATTTATCAAAAGGAAGAAAATGCAGCAGTTTTACGCCGTGATCAAACTGAAATGACTGATGATTTTTATTATATTACTAAAATTGCTTTTAAAACGATCATATCAGCTACAGATTGGACTGGCTACTGCATTCAGTCCGTCTCTGAAAACAACCCAGTAAATACATTAGAAGTATCTACTGATATTCAAAATGATTTCTACAAAATTTCTTTTGATGACGGGCAATTAAATCTTAAAACAAAGTTTGATAATCACTCATATTCTAATTTTATGACAATTGAAGATAGCGGTGATGAGGGTGATACGTATGACTACTCTCCTGCATTCAAAGATTGGTTATTAACTTTAGATTTTTCAAAATCTGATTCAATAACATTTAAATCAGGAAAATTATATCAAATTATGTCAATTACTGGTTCGTGGACCTTACCAATCAACTTAGAGGAGCGTGCACTAAAAACTAAAACTGGTCGATTAAATTATCAATTAACATTAACATTAACAAAAAATTCTAACGTTATTAAATTTAAGATGCACATTGATAATACTATTCTTGATCATCGTATGCGACTTATTTTAAATACACAATTAACGAATGTCGTTAGCTCGTTCGCAGATACCCCATTTGGTATCATTGAACGTCCTACTGAAGACAAACACCTTAAAGACTGGGAACAAATTGGTTATAAGGAAGAACCAACAAGTATGCGACCAATGATTCATTTCGCTAATTCACATAATAAAGAAGTAAGTTGGTCTTTTCTAACCTTAGGTACGAAAGATTTTCAATTAATTGATAAATCTTTTGATAAATTAGCGATTACATTGTTTAGAGGAGTAGGTTTCTTAGGACGTCCTGACTTAATGCGCCGTCCCTCAGATGCTTCAGGTCTACAAACAAAAATTGTATCAACTCCGGATAGTCAATTAAATAAAGAATTAATATTTGAAGGTGGGCTAGTTGTTGAAGCTGACTTCAAGCCTATTGAACTTCAAAATAAGCATCGCCAATTAAGTCAAAATGAACTTTTCTATCAAGATCAAATAATAAATCGCTTCTCAACACCTTTACAATATTTCATGATGAATCCAGCAAAGACTAACGTTAATCACAATTCAATTATGTCCGTTCAAAATTTAAAGGTCATTATGAGTAGTTTTTCAATATCAGATGATAAAACTGGATTTGAACTTCGTCTTTATAATCCAACTGATAACGTTATCAATCAACCTGGCAATCTCTCATTAAATACTACTTGTAACATTGCTGAACTCGATTTAAATGGTAAAGTTAGCCATTTCATTAATTCAAAAGTTACCACCGTTGATTTACTATCGTTTGGTCCAGGAGAAATTAGAACTTACGGTATCTTTCCAATTAAATAAGTAATTATGATAACTTACGATTTGAGGTATTTAAATGATAAATCAAGAAAAACTAATTAAACAAGTTACGGATTATTCAGAAACAATTTCACTTTCTTCAAAAAAATCTACTGCATTATTTCGTAATGTATTCATTGATACACTAACAAATACGGTTAAAGTACAAAATGATTCAGATATATTCATTGCTACAGGAGATATTCCTGCCATGTGGCTCAGAGATTCGACATTTCAGATACTACCTTATCTTTCACTAACAGATAAGATTCCAGAAATAACATATCTCATCCATGGCGTTATTAATCAACAACTTGCCTATATTAAACATGATCCTTATGCAAATGCATTTAACGAAACTAGTTCTGGTGCACACTACACAGTTGATAAATCAAATATTCCAATATCTGATCTCGTTTGGGAGAGAAAATTTGAAATTGATTCATTATGCGCCCCTATCCATTTGGCATCAGAACTTTATCAAAAATCTGGATATTCAAAACATTTAGACAGTAACTTTTGGCAAACTGTAAAGTTAATTGTGGATACCTTTATTACGGAACAACATCATGAAACTTCCGATTATATTTTTAATCGTTCTAATGGTCCCTCAACAGACACATTGAGTCATGGTGGTAAAGGTGCACCAATTGGGTATACAGGTATGGTTTGGAGTGGTTTCCGCCCAAGTGATGATGCCTGCTTATATGGTTATCATATTCCAGGTAATTGCTATATCATTTGTGTCCTAGATGAGTTGCTTACCTTATCTAAAACACAACCAGCTCCAGTCGAGCTACTTAAAAGAATAAGTCGTCTCCGATCTGAAGTTGAATCTGGAATTGAAAATTTTGGAATCGTATCAGCTCCAAATTCTAATGAAACTATTTTTGCCTATGAGGTTGATGGCTTAGGTAATATCAATTTAATGGACGATGCTAACGTACCTAGTCTATTATCTCTCCCATTTATTGGTTATATTTCACCTGATGACTCTATCTACCAAAAAACGCGTAAATTTATTCTGAGTGATCAAAATCCCTATTATTACTCGGGAAAATATTTAAAAGGGATTGGCAGTCCTCATACACCAAAGGAATATATTTGGCCGATTTCGTTAGCGATGGAGGGATTAACATCAAATAATCCGGAAATTATGCAAAATAATTTAGATATCATTAGTCAAACCGATGATGACACATTACAATGTCATGAAGGAATTAACGTTAATGACCCAAGTCAATTTACTAGAGACTGGTTTTCTTGGGCAAATATGACTTACTGTCAACTTGCTTTACGATATCTGAATATTTAATAATATAGTTAATTTAGAGTAGAGAAATCTACTCTTTTTTTAGGCTTATAACTAATTCAAATCAAAAAAATATTATCATTGAGTATGATAATATTTTTTAAGTATCTCTATTAATTCTTGTTCAACGCCAAGTACATCACTATCCGTCCCTAATCCAGTGATAATATATGTCTCCAGTGCTGAATTCAAATAATTTTTGCTCATAAAATTTGTAATAACTAAATCATAATTCTTAGTAGACTCGTAAACATCTATGTTGACTCGTAAATTAATATTTAATTCCCGACTGGCGTACATCATAAACATTTCCTTAACGCGCTCCTCAGTATTTAAATCCACACCTACCGTTAATAATTTTTCTTTTGCCAATAAACGCGCATTAAAAATTGACATAATCGTCTTGATAAATGAGTCACCATACCTTGAATAAAAGGCATACCATTCGGGATCGCCCTTCGATTCTTCAATCATTGCACTCATGGCATTTTTTACATTTTTAAGAACTAACTCATTATCTTTTCTAAGGCGATAATCTTCCATCATATCTGTACTAGCAGATTTTAAAACGCCGTGAAATAAAAAGGCTTCTGTACAAATTGGATATAAAGACTCACTTAAATCGCCTCCAGCAACCTGAATACCTAAGCTATTCTCAAAGCCATTTTCTAAAAATTCAACAGCTTGTTGCAATTTATTATTATTTTTACGATTAACGGCCACGAAATCATGGGCAACAAAGGTGCTCCATGGTACTGGCACAAAAGCCGTGGTCCAAGCGTAAAGTAGTGCACTTTCAAAATGAATATCAACTTTATGCTTAAACTCTTTAACAATTTCGCCAAATTCTTCTTCAACGCTATCGAACAAAGAATTATTTTTTATCATGTCTTCTAAAACAACTGAAATACTACGATTATCTTGATCGTTAACCATCATTCGTTGACTTGTTACTTTTAACCAAAGCTTTACTCTAACTAAACTACTATCATTCACATTAAAATCAAAATATTCCTCAAACCGTTGGATGACTGCCATAATAATGCCATTTTCACTTGATTGTTCGAATTTAAAATCAATTCCTAAAAACAATGAATAATAAAAAAAGCGAATTTGACTTTCGTTACCTAACATCACACCATGAGAAATTTTCACATGAAATTCTTCTAAAAGAGAATTTAATCGCTTAATCCTTCTAAAAATAGAAGCCTCACTGACATTTAATTTAGTATCTAGATTCTCAACTTTTGCATTACCTTTAGTATAAAAGGCCATTAAAATCTGATAATTTATCGATTTTTTTATATACCGATAAATCGTTTGATTAAAATTCATTTCGCCTTTACCTAATAATTGGACGTTATTTTTTGTAATAATCATGTAGGGTTCATCCCCGGAATTTAAATCTTTATCCAATTGTTGTAAAGCAACTTTTACAGCCGTTTCAGAAACATTTAATTGCTCACGTAATCGTTTTCTTGATAAACCAGTTTCGTTCAAAGCTAATATTTAAATAATTTCGCAAATTAGCCATTCTTGTTTATCGAGAATGTTTTTCTTGTACAAATGCTTACCTCCGAGTATTTCCAATCATTAACATAAATATTTTTTTGAGTTAAATTTTTATCCCCAATACCATACTTAAAAAATAACTTATTCCCCAGAATTATTATCCTCTTTATGTTAACATTTAACCTATTTCATGTCATTTTTTATTCTAATTTCTCTCCAAATACTAACGATATCTTATCTATCATTTAACTTGACATCTAAGTTAAATTAATTCAATTTCCTACTAAAATAACCCTTAACCAGGAAAGTTTCTTGGTTAAGATCTATTATTTGAAGATGACGATCTACCATGGACAATTCTAATTTATTACTATCCAATTTAAAGTTATCGAAAAATTTAAAACCTAAAATAATTGAAATTAATTTAACTAAAGAATACAAAGACAGAAAAATTGTGCATTCTATAAAAAAATAACATAATCCATTATTAATCATTATCATTTATAATTGAATAATTCTAAGAATTGATTTTGATAATTTCTCACGTTTCTCATCTGTTAACGTACTAAAATATTGTAATAATTCTAAAGTAGGTATATCCGAAAACTGTTGCCTACTAAAGAAGTCTGACAATTCCAATTCTAGCGCACTGGCAATATCAGATAATTTATTAATACTGATATTAGCAACGTCCCCTCGTTCAATTCTAGAAATCAAACTAATAGAAACGTTAGACTTTTCAGCAAGCTGCTCAATTGTTAGACTAAGTGCCTTACGTTTTTTTCGAATTAACTGACTTATCGTTTTAACCATTAACTTTCTCCAATCACGAATCTTATTTTACAATAAGTGAAATCAAAGAAAGCTTAAAGATTTTTAAAAACGTTAATTTTAGCAAAAAGCATATTATTATACTTGTTATCATTATAATAAGAATTATATAAACCATATTTAAGTGATCTAAATTTGATTTTTACTAGCATATGAAATGGTACCATATTACTCAAAAGTGCTGCCTAAATCTAGTAATTAAAATAATTGTTACAAAAAAAGTTATCAACTTAATGATAACTTTTCATTTTGTTTATAATTAATCGTTTAAGTTATAACGTAATTTCATTTGTTCGGAACCAGATATAACCATTTCACCTAACAATTGTGTTTGACGTTTTAATGATTCTGTAGCTAACTTATTATTCATTTCTTCTAAAAATGCTGTGATATTTGCTTGTGAACTAACTGCCTTATCAGCAACATTTTGAATTTCATGGTAAGCACTCATTGCTTCAAGTTCAAATGTATTTCGCATATCTACGTAGAAGTCATAATTCGTATCGCCCAACAATGCAGTTGTACAACTGAGCCAATACATATTATTTAAATCAAATTCACCTGTCGCATTTTTATATGATTCTGGTGTGTCATTAACGTTCGCATAGAATGGCACAATTGTATTAAACGTATTTGCACCATAAGCTAACCAGTGAATCCCAGCAATCTCATCAGGTACATCATTACGAACTTGTAATAAATGTACATTATGATTACGGTTAATCCCAATTGGACGGAATCGTGTTTTAATATCTTCTGGCGCACTACCATAAGGATCGTATTCCGTATTTTCAAAATGTGCACTCAAAACAAATTTAACATCTTCAATTGAAATTTTACGATTTGCATGACAAATGAAAGGTAAGTCTTGATCCATTGGATCTTGAATAATTTCAGGATTGAAATATTGTTGACCGTACCATGTACGGGGATTATTGTAGACCGTATCTTTAATTGATGCACTACCAAAGATATGACGTAAATTGTAACCCTCAAAATCAGGATTTAACTTATTATTATCAATTAAGACTTTTAAATCTTCAGAACAAAGTGTGTCTTCTGAATCAAAATCAAACATATCAATATTTCGACGGTTAGGTGCAACAACATAAGCGTCATCCGGAATACGAACAGCTGCCCAATGATGGCCACCGATTGTTTCAAGCCACCAAACACTATCATTATCGGAAAATGCGATACCATTTGGTTCATATGTGCCATGTGTTAAGAGTAAATCGCCTAAACGTTCAACCCCTTCTTTAGCACTATGAATATATGGTAAGACGAGCGTTACAAGATCTTCTTCACCAATTCCACCAGCAGCATAAGGATCAAGCCCTTGAATACGTGGATTACTTGTAATTGTTTCTGTAGCAGACATCGTTACATTATCACTATTGATACCCGCTGCAGGCCAAATTCCGTTTGTTAAAAGTGAGTTTGGAATTGAGGTATAACGCATTGGATTATCTGGTAATTCTACCTTTACACCACTAATAACAGATTGATAATTACGTGGTTGATCTTCAGGTTGTACAACAACAAAACGTTGTGGATCTAAAGCTTCATGCCCATCATCATTTCGAGAAATCATTGTTGAACCGTCGATTGAAGCATTTTTACCAACTAAAATTGATGTACAAGAACCTTGAACTCTTTTTGTCATTTTCCACACACTCCTTATTGATTTTATACTAATAGTATAGCGGTTTTAGCGGTAAATTAAAAGCAGTCTTAACCCCATTTTTGGCGTTAAGACTGGCTCTACAATTTCGTTGACTAAAACTAATTGAAAGCGGTGAAAGGTATGTCCCATACCTGTATTATACAAAATTTGCGCAAGACCTATAATTTGAATAATTTTGTCATAAAGATATTAAAATCATATGAAAAGGAAAATGATATTGACTGTGACGCTACGGTACATCATATACTGACGGTAGTATACATTTTAAATAACAAAAATTATTGATGAATTTAACTGTCCTAGTTGTTTATTCACCTATCTTTGCGTAAATATTTAGGACGTATGGCTACCAACCTTATAAATAACAGAATACTCTGGTGAAAACATGAATTTATCTGAATTAGTACTATACGCCAAGGAAAAATATAATATTATCGAACAATACAAATGGCCTAAATTCCCTAGTTTTTCGGTGTTGGTAGATCCCAGCACAAATAAATGGGTGGCTGTTTTGATGCGTCAAAAAAACGCTACTTCTGGTGATAATATCGAGCGTTGTGACATCAAATACGCACAGGAAATACCAACTGATATTTTACCGTCTTACCTTTCGTCACCTTTTCGAATGCGCGGTCCGAAGTGGTTAGGCGTCCATTTTGACGACAGCACAGACCCAGATGTTATATATCGTATTTTTGATAATGCACTTGAAAAGAACGAACAAAGCGGTAATACGATTGTTCTAAACGCCGAACCTGAACCTATACAACAGCAACAATACCACGCGGTTCCTCTGACGTTTAAGGGAATGACTTCTGATGTCAAAGAAAATAAAATTCCTGAAAAAATGATAAAAATGAGCCAACTCTATGCTTACGGTGATAACTCTTTCAAGCAAAAATGCCGGAATTTTTATGTCCAAGGACAATTTATGGCCGACTACGAAGATGTTTTCTCCTACAATGTCGACATACACCGCTACTTTACAACCTACCATGATCTTGGTTTGAAACAATTACGCGGCTATTTTAGTTGGCGAACAAACATCCGAAAAGGCATTTATAAAAAAATCACGACCTCACTTGCATACCTATATTTGTATGAGTTGGTTAATGGCATAGGCACATCATCCGTGATAGACAGCCTACAAAAAATAAAAGCATTTGAAATCAATTATCTGGACTCCGGTATTGGAGATAATCGTATACGCTTAAACAGCCATAAATGGTTGTTTGAACTAGCAGTAATAAATGGTATAGAACCAGACACGACGTATCAGTACGCTGATACCGAAAAATTACAAAGAGATAATGCAATCATGATTTTAGGTGATCCAGAAAAGCATGAAGACAAAGCAGTATTTGATGCGCTTTGTCTTTTTGGAAGACATAAAATTTTGGCATCAGCTGTCCTTAAAAAACATGAAAAACACGGCACACAGTTATTCGCTCAAGTGTGGCGAACAGCTATAAAAATGGATAATAACTTATTTTCTGCGTGCTTTGGCACAATACATTCTCATCTTTGGTACCCTCTAGGCAACGCCGTATATTACCAAGTAACGCCACAACAGCCACTTATATACAAGTTGAATGATATCCGAAAATATACCTACAAAGATAATGCGTGGTACGAACAGAGTTACCAAAAATTTAACTTTCATCAAGAAAAGTTAGATGGTCTTTTGCGTGAAACAGATCGTATGTTACGACTTTATTTAAAAACTGGTTATCCTTTAAAAGCACGAGATGCAGAAACCTGGGCAGCACCGTACGTTAAAACTGTCATTGCAGCTGACCGTGATTCTCGTTTGAAAGCAGATAAGCCTAAGGTTACCATTCAATTTTCAAATTTAGATAAAATTAGAAGCGATGCGTTTGAAACACGAGACAGTTTGTTAACTGACGAAGAAAAAGATACTTCTGAAAACGTATTACCAAAGCATAATAACATATTGCCATCCACTGAACAGACTGGCCTCGAAAAAATACCTGTTATTGATTCAGAGCCTACGCTGTCACTAAGCAAGACCCAGTTAGAATTATTAAGCTTATTAGTTCGAGGCGAATCTGTCACAGACATGATCCGTGATATGCATGGCATGCCTGAAGTGATTACCGACACGTTAAATGAAACGCTTTTTGATGACATCGGCGACTCAGCTCTACAATGTGACGGCGATACCATCTTTCTTATTGAAGACTATCGGGACGATTTAATTGAAATAATTAGGAGAAATATGAAATGACAAAACAAACTCAAAAAGTACCAAAGCGCATTGCACAAACAGTATTAAATTCCTTAAAGGGTGGTGTTGTCCCTAGAATTGGACTACCTTACGTTACGGTGGGTAGAAAAAATGAAATTCAGGCACTTTTACACGATGTCGATATCATATCAGAAGGCGGTGCATCTTTTCGCTTCGTTGTTGGTAGATATGGCTCAGGTAAAAGTTTTCTGATGCAAACGATTCGTAATTACGTGATGAACAGTGGCTTTATTGTTGTCGATGCAGATTTATCACCAGAACGACGTCTTCAAGGATCAAAAGGTCAAGGTCTTGCAACCTATCGCGAATTAATTAGTAATCTATCTACAAAAACAAAACCTGAAGGTGGTGCACTTAACTTAATTTTGGATCGTTGGATTAGCAGCGTTCAAACAAAAGCAGCCAGCGACAGTGGCCTAACCCCAGGTGATCCTCGGTTGACTGCGATGGTAGATCAAAATATTTACACAGTCACTTCCTCAGTCAGTGAACTTGTATACGGCTTTGAATTTGCTAAATTACTTTCTTCCTATTATCATGCCTATGTCAACGCCGACGATGAACTGAAAGCAAAAGTCATCCGCTGGTTCCGTGGGGAATATGCTTTAAAACGTGAAGCCAAAAAGGACTTAGATATTAATATTATTATTACAGATGATAATTGGTATGAATATTTAAAACTTTTCGCTGCTTTCTTTAGATTAGCTGGTTATTCTGGCATGCTAATTATGATTGACGAGCTGGTAAATATCTATAAGATTCCAAATAGTATCACGCGTCAATATAATTATGAAAAACTGTTAACGATGTACAATGACACACTGCAAGGTAAAGCTAAATATCTTGGTATCATCATGGGAACTACTCCACAAGCTATAGAAGATAAACGTCGCGGTGTTTATAGTTATGAGGCCCTGCGTTCTCGTCTAGCTGAAGGTAAGTTTTCAAAACCAGGCGCTAGAGATTTGTTGGCCCCGGTCATCAAGTTAGAACCATTAACAGCTGAAGAGATGCTAATTCTATGTGAAAAGTTGGCTATTATGCATGCAGATCTCTATAGTTATGAAAAAAAGATGACAGACGATAACCTCGCCACCTTTATCCGAATTGAATATGAACGCATCGGAGCAGATTTAAATATTACCCCACGCGAGATTATCCGTGATTTCATTGAGGTATTAGACATTTTATATCAAAATCCAAATCTATCCATTGACACAATATTTGATTCTGATGAGTTTTCTTATGCCAAATCAGAGGCTGTTTCTAACAAAGTGGCTGACAATTTTTCTGAATTTACAATTTGAGAGGTATTCACATGGATATATATAACCGATATGCGCCTTTTATTCAAGACTACATTTACCGGTCTGGCTGGCGAACCCTGCGCGCTGTTCAAAATGCGGCCGGAGATGCCATTTTTAACACAGATAAGAATGTTCTTTTAACGGCATCTACTGCTTCTGGGAAAACGGAAGCTGCTTTTTTCCCTATTCTAAGCCTACTTGATGAACAACCATCAAGCTCAGTTGGAGTACTGTATATTGCCCCCTTAAAGGCTTTGATCAATGACCAATTTGGTCGATTAAATGAGCTTTGTGAAGAAGCTGATATTCCAGTCACACGTTGGCATGGGGATGCCCCTCGAAGTCAAAAGCAAAAATTACTACGCAAACCAGCCGGTATTTTACAAATTACACCGGAGTCCTTAGAGGCTTTGATGATAAACAAGTCTATGGAAATCCCTGCCCTTTTTGGTGATTTACGCTTTATTGTCATTGATGAGATACATTCACTTTTACGTTCGGATCGTGGTGGACAAACCTTTTCGCTAATTGAACGCCTCTGTCGACTATCGGGCAGTAATCCAAGACGAATAGGATTATCAGCTACAATCGGAAATCCAAAAGCAGCGGGTAAATTTCTTGCCGCAGGTAGTGGCAGAGAAACTATCATCCCAAAGTTTGACGGTGGAAAAGAAGTATGGCGACTGTCAATCGAACACTTTTTTAATTCAGAACCACAAGCTAACGAGACGATAAATAGCGTGATAACAGCCCCACCTACCTCTGCTTTAGAACCTGCCACAGATAAAGCTCCAAAGGCAGCAAATCCAGGTATAGGCTATATTTTTGAACATACACGTGGCAAAAAATGCCTCATTTTTACTAACTCGCGAGAAGAGTGTGAATTAGTCTGTCAAAATTTACGGCAGTACTGTGAAGTCAACAACGAACCGGATCGTTTTCTTATTCATCACGGAAACCTTTCAACAGCCTATCGAGAAAGTGCTGAAGAAGCCATGAAAGATGCTGATTCTCTCATGAGCGTCTGTGCCACCGCAACACTAGAACTTGGTATCGACATTGGTAGACTAGAACGCGCCTTTCAGCTAGATGCACCATTTACGGTTTCCGGATTTTTACAGCGTATGGGCAGAACCGGCAGAAGAGGTGACCCTTCTGAAATGTGGTTTGTTATGCGCGAAGACCACCCAGAAGCTCGTGCTATGCTACCAGATTTGGTGCCCTGGTACCTTATTCAGGGTATCGCTCTCGTACAATTATATATCGAAGAACGTTTTGTAGAACCACCCAAAACAGACAAATTGCCTTTTTCCCTGCTTTATCACCAAACAATGAGTACATTGGCATCATCTGGCGAAATGACACTTGCTGAACTTGCTTCACGCGTCCTAACGCTTTCTGCTTTTCATCGAATTAATCAAGAGGACTTCGGAACTTTACTGCGTCATCTGATCACAATCGATCATATCAATCGTACCGAAAATGGCGGTGTAATTGTTGGTCTTGCTGGTGAACGTATTGTTAACAACTACAAATTTTATGGGGTCTTTCAAGAAAACATCGAATATACAGTCCGTGCAGGATCAGAAGAGTTAGGTACAATTGTCAAGCCACCACCAGTCAGTGACAAGATTGCCATAGCAGGACGTGTATGGGTTGTCGATGAAGTTGATCACAAACGTCGTGAGGTATACTGTACGCTCGTTAAAGGTAACAAACCAGCCTACTTTGGAGATGTCGCTGGGGATATTCACACCAGAATCCTAGAACGTATGCACGATGTCCTTGCAGAGCAAAAAGACTATTCCTACTTAATGCCACAAGCTAGAGGCCGTCTAGCAGAAGCCAGAGAAACGTTTAAAAAGGCAGAAATGGCTAATCGTCCACTGGTTCATCTTGGTGGCAAAATGTGGGCATTGTTTCCATGGCTTGGCAGTTACGCGTTCCTTGCGCTTGAGCGGTTTCTGAAAATCCGTTGTGGTAAACGTCTTGGGTTGAAAGGCATGAATTCATCACGACCATATTACCTACAATTTACCATGTCTGTCAGTGAAGCAGAATTTTATAAAATCGTAGCAGAAGAAGCAGCTACCGATTTTGATCCTTTGGCATTGGTATATGAAAAAGAAGTGCCTGTTTTTGAAAAATATGATGAATATGTACCAGAAGAATTAATTCGTAAAGGATTTGCAAACGGTATCTTAGATCTCAAAGGAATGCAAAATCGCGTGCTTAGTTGGCAAAAACATCTCTAAACAGAGATTCTAAAGTATCAATGTGATAATAAACTAATTAGTTATCTACTTCAACAACGCTACTAAATCATCCGGCACATGACGTGGTCCTCTGATAGAGGTCGCGCCATGTTTTTTTAATTTCTCTAAGGTAAATGCTTGCTCATCATACGTTGTTATCAAATGTAAATGCATCATATACTTCATCGAAATATGCTTATCATGATGCGGATAAGCATCCTTGGCTTTGACAACTAAACATTTATAAATGATCGCTTAAATTGGCGCCGTAACAGACACACAAACAACATCATTTTCTTTAATATATATGTATAAAAAAGAAGGCTCGCATTACGAGCCTTCTTTTTTTGAAAACTTGAAAGTTTCCGAGACTATTCAAATTAAGTTCATCACATTTTTCCTAGTACTAATCATGTCTAATCGCACTGTTCAAATTCTTATGATTAAAAAAATAGATACTAAAAGCTACTGGAACAATTAAAATCATAACTGGAAAAAGTAATTTTATTGGTAAAATATTTGTAATAATGCCACCTAGAATTGGTCCTAAAGACATTCCTATGTCACTCCCCAAATAGTAAGTTGCAGTAGCCAGCCCCTGTTCTTGCAAAGGCGCTAATAATAGAGCTGTAGACTGGCAAACAGAAACCATTGTTCCAAACCCAATGGCCATCAAAGCCGCAGCTAACGCCATCTCTAAATTGTTATGCATTATGGTTAAGAAAAAAAGATAGCCCACAGTCACAATCATACAGATATAAAACCAAACACCAAAGGGAATACTGTCAAAATAGTTTTTTAATAAAATTCGACTAAAAATCAAAACAATTGAATAAATTACAAAAAATAAGCTAACAGTAATATTTAGATTACTTGCTCGAACATACATTACAATGTCAGCCTGGACCGCAAAATATGGAATAGAAATTAAAGCAAAAATTGATGCAACTGGTAATGCACTTCGTTGAATCAGCTTAAAATGTGTCGCTTCCTTACGAACGAAAGATGGCATGGCTCGATTATCAATAAACTGAATTGTGATTACCACGGCAATCGCACTGACAGCGGCCAAAAGAAAAATCATTTTATACCCTACTTTTTGATATATCTCAAGTGACAAAACTGGGGCAACTGCCATAGAAAGAGCGTTTACCAACCCATAATACCCCATCGCCGCACCAACACGTTGGCGCGGCACCAAGAAAGCCAACCAGGTTGCCAAGCATACAGTGCATAAGACAAAACCAACCCCATTAATGACTCTAAAAAAGAATAACCAAGCAGTATTAAAAGAAAACATATATCCAAAATCACTAATGGCACATAGAATACCACCAATAAATGTTAACCCATATTTTGATATTTTATCGGTAAGATTTCCAGCAATAGGTCTTAAAAATAATGAAGTAATACTCATAATACCAACAATTAAACCTGCTAGAGTACTAGTAATACCTAAATGTGTAACATAGCCACTGATTAACGGATTTACCGACTGAATACTAAATTGATAGAAAAAAGTGGCTATCATTACATAAATAACGTCTTTAGAAATAAATGTTTTTCGGTCCAAGTCCTTGTATCTCCCTTTATTCGTTCTAAGTCCAAGAAAATCCTCAAATGTTTCACAATAATATATAGTTTTCTCCACCAATTATTCAGAAATGCAAAATCTATAATTAATCCGAACAAAATTTAAAAGGTCAAAAAATTATGTCTTGCTATCAAAAACAATCACCGCTAGTTTTAGCTTTCGGTCGTCTGCGGAAGCGAGAAGCCAACACATCTTTAAACTGTTGTCATACTTGTTATCTCCAAAAAACACCAATTTGAGTCAGCTAGCCAACAATGAATTGACCTCCACTTTTTGCTATAAACTATTAAGGACGGTCTATTCCTTTAAATATTTCAAGAATATCCAAACTATGTTCTGTAGCATTATAAGGCATGTTTCCAATTCCTTTAGCACTTATTTTATCTACTTTAACAGCGTCCCAAGTAAGATCGGAATGACCTTCCGCCATATCTAATAACGTGTCTTTAATATAATTGTCCCGATCAATTTGTTCTTGACTGGCATTAGGGCTAATCTGTCCAACAATGCCGTACATCTCTGTTCCATGGACAGCGACTTCCGCTCCTTTGACAGGTGCAACAACTAACACATGTGATGTTCCACCTGCATTAGCATGAGCCACTGCTCCACGAATTTGAGGTAATGTAAAGGATAAATGCGTTAATAATAATCCCCTTACCTCTACAGGCTTCAAAGTATCATCAGCAAAGGAATTGATTACTTGCTGGGCTCTAGATAAAGGAATACGCATACTGTGGGCAAATTGCTCTGTAAGCCTGTCAAGGGTCACTGGATCAAAATCTTTTGTCCGATTTAAGACCCAATAAAAAGTTTCTTCTGTGGTACTACTAAATAGAATATCTACATCTTTGTGTTTCCCAGATTCAAGAACATGCATCGGGTGATCAGCTATAACCCCATTTATTAGTTGACTATCGTCAGTAACAGCTATCACATCATTGTCAATGCCATGTGGAGTACCCGGATCAGGTGATTGAGTTGCATTCATTGCTTCAGCTAATTCATAAGCATCGACCTGTAATAAGTGCTCTGGATTATTAACACAGTCAAAATGTTTTAACACTTTTAGAGCACGCTCTTGCGCCACCCATTGAGGCACTAATCGAGAAGGCATACCAGAAAAAGCTGCTAAATGATGATAAAGATTGTCAGCACTAGGCGCTGATAATAGTTCTAATGATGAAAAAGCACCTGCACTATGTCCCGTAACTGTGACATTATTAGCATCACCGCCAAAATAAGCAATATTTTTTTGAATCCATTTAAGAGCCGTTATTATATCTTTAAGACCAAGGTTAGTTGCATCTTTTAATTTACCACCATACTGTGCTAGTGATAACCAACCAAACGGTCCAAGGCGATAATTAATAGAAACGCCTATCACACGACCAGTACTAGCTAGTCCTGATACGTCAGAAACTGCTTGTGTATTTGATCCTAACACCCAGCCACCACCAAAAATATAAACAACAACTGGTAATGGTTCCTCCCCCATGTCTTCAGGGGCCCAAATATTAAGGTTTAGACAATCTTCGCTAAGTCCGCTAACGGCTCCCAGCCAACTTGTATCGCCAGCCTGCAAAGGTGCTGGTCCATACTTAACATACTGCTTTGTTTCATCAAAAGGAACCAACTCTGGTTCAGCAAATCTTTCAGCTTTGGCATAGGGAACGCCTAACCAACTGTGTACTTTATGTGTCGTCATTTCTATCTACTCCAATTTAAATTATTTATGTTATCTGACTGATTATTCCGATTTGTATTAATAATTATTCTTGTAAAACTTTTTCGCAACATCAAGGTCAATGCGAAGCAAACTCTATTTTGTCGGCATTCTTTTGTAAATCACTAATTGTGTATATTTTGTGCCTTCAAAATAGTTAAGAGAACTGTTTCAGTATATCGTGAATAAAGGTTAACTTCACCTTTTTAAACAATACTTTTAGCTTTACCAAAATCCATATCCATTGGTCGAATAAATGACCAAGTTGAGTGGATTACTTTCCAGCCATCTTCTTCTTTTTGATAAACTTCAATACAATTGTATTGCATATCAATCAACGTCGTTTTTGCATATAGTTGATATGTTAAAACAGCCATATCATCGACTGCTTGCACTCGTGGATATTCAAAATCGTAACTGTCAGCAAATAGTTTTCCTTCAACATTAGCTAAAACTGATTCTTTTATGTCTTCATAACTATCAACACGTCTTTTAACAGCACCGTCAAAATACGAAAACTGTTTTTGTGACCAAATATTTAGGTAACCCGAAGTGTCCCCTTTGAACCACTTATCCAACGCACCCTTTTCTAGTGCAATAATCTCTTCATTTAATTTGTTATTTGTATTAATCATTTTTTCTCCTTATTTATAAATTGGTCAGATTTCATGCCATAGCGATGTGCCTCTTGAATATCTCCCAGTTTGAATACCTTTTCAAGGTCTCTACTGAACCCCCCATCATGATAAAAACCTGCTGATCTTTTTTTAATTGACTTTTTTTGAAGTGGCATAAGCTTCATCAACAGCCTCAATAATTAGTACTTGCGGTATATTATCAACATAGACTATCTCGTTACGTCACAGTCAACCAAAAAGCATTAATTGAATCCGCTTAAGTATATTGACTATCCTTAAGCGTAACAGGTTACAATTTTTAAGAATAATTCCCGCGTTAACATTATTCTTCATTTTGATACCATTTATTGGTGTTGGCAACATTTACACGACCGAATTATGTTTGAATTCTCTTTGAAAATAAAAAAAGAAAGACCAATTCGAAAATGAATTGGTCTTTCCAAAATTTACCCACCAACACTCGTTGACATAGGGGTCTTAAGACTTCTTCTACTCATTCTATAATCTTAGAATTTTACTTTTTAGCCTTTTTTGATTTTTTTCTACCTATCATAAAGATAACTGATGTTGCGAGTAATGCAGCACCTAATAACGTTACCAAAAGACTTGTTGCCTCATTTGTTTGAGGAAGATTTCCTGTATCACTCTTTGTATTATTTGCTTTGCTTACTGTATTTGAGTGAGTGTTTCCTTCAGGAACATCCGTCAACGTTTCTGTTGTTGTATTTCCTTTTGAATTATCTGTTGGTGGTGTTACCGGCGGTGTCACTACTGTTTTATCTTCATCTTTAACATAAACATACGTGACTGTTTGTGCCGTATCCGTGAAGATACCTTTAGCATTACTTGGCGCCTCTTTCAACATCCAACCTGAAAGTTGTTTCTCTTTAGATGTATATGCGTCACCAATCTTACCAGAGAATGTTACTGAAGCTGATAATTCATTACCATCTTTATCAACATATTTTACAGTGACATCTTTAGCAGCTGATCTCGTATAAACATACGTAACTGTTTGAGTCTTATCTGTAAATGTTCCTTCTGCATTTTTAGGAGTCGTTTTAACATTCCAACCTGCAATACGTTTAGCAGTTGTCTTGTATGAATCTCCTAATTTACCAGAAAGATTATCTGGTGTTGCTAGCTCGTTGCCTTTTTCATCTACATACTTAACTGTTACAGCTTCAGCATCTGTTTTTTCATACACATACGTAACTGTTTGGGCTTTATCCGTAAATGTTCCGTTGGCGTTACTTGGCGTTTCTTTTAACGTCCAACCTACTAATTCCTTAGCGGTTGTCTTGTAGTCAGCGTCAATTTTACCAGATAAAACATCTGATGTTGCTAACTCGTTACCTTTTCCATCTACATATTTGACCGTCACATCAGCTGCATCTGCTTTTTCATACACATACGTAACCGTTTGTGCAGCATCTGTGAATATTCCTTGTGCATTCTTTGGTACTTCTTTTAACGTCCAACCTGATAATACTTTGGCATCAGTTGTATAAGCATCCCCAACTTTTCCTGAAAGCGTATCAGCTTTAGTTAAATCATTCCCACTTCCATCAACATATCTAACTGTAACAGGGACAGCATCTGCTTTTTCATACACATACTTAACTGTCTGAGCTTTATCCGTAAATACTCCCGTTGCGTTTTCAGGTATTTCTTTTAATGTCCATCCTGAAATATTTTTAGCGGTTGTACTATATGGATTTGATACTTTTCCTGAAAGCACATCTGATTTAGCTAATTCATTTCCGTCTACATCAACGTATTTAACCGTGATATCAGCTGCATCCGCTTTTTCATACACATATGTGACTGTTTGTGCGGTCTCTGTAAATGTCCCACTTGCATTCGTTGGTGTTTCTTTCAACGTCCATCCTGAAATATTTTTAGCAGTTGTACTGTATGGATTTGATACTTTTCCTGAAAGTACATCTGATGTTGCTAATTCTTTTCCATCTGCATCGACATACTTAACTGTAACGTCAGCCGCATCCGCTCTTTCGTAGACATATGTGACTGTTTGTTTATCAGCAGTAAACTTACCACTTGCGTTACTTGGTGTTTCTTTCAATGTCCATCCTGAAATAACAGCAGCATCTGATGTATAAACATCACCAAAATCACCAGTAAGTTCTTTTGAATCAGCTACCGATTTACCATTTTCATCGACATATTTAACAGTCACTGGTGCAGAAGTTTTCTTATAAACATAGTTAACTGTTACTGCATCAGCCCCAAACTTACCAGAAACGTTACCTTCTACTTTTACAAAGTCGTAACCTGAAATCTCTTTTTGAGTTGTCGTATATGGATCATCGAAGTACCCACTTTGGACAACATCATCAGCAAGTTTATTACCATCTACATCTACATAATTTGCAGTAACATCAGCGCTAGCACGAATTAATTGTGTGCCTATTGCACCAGTTTCAACAACTTGCAACTTGTTAATTGCGATACCAAAACTGTTGTAAGCACCACGTGTTTCTTGAACAGCGCGTGACACTTTCGTTGTTTCAGCTGGTTTATTACTAATTAATGTTGAATCTGAAATTTCAGATTCTTTAGGCGCAACTAGATCAAATGATAATGTAACTCCCTTACCTTGGGCCCATTCAACTCCGTCATTAAGCGTAATTTTGTATGAATGAATGGTTGACCAATCAGCTACTTTATCAGCTGTTACCCAAGTTGCATCTTCAGCCCCAGTTGGGTCAACAATTTTAGCCGTTCCTGCTGGATAATTTGTATTCTTATCTAATATACCGGCACGTTTAGGATTTTTAGATGTACTATATAAAACAGTCATCTTATTTTCCCATGCACTTGGTAAAGTAATGGCCCCATCTAATTTCATTTCATAAGCCGAATTACGTGCTGCACCATCGGTAATATTTGAATCTCCGACAGATGGTAAAACATCTAAGAACTGCATTGATGTAATTTTATCATCTGTATTATTTGTTAATGTTGCTTGATAAGTGGCTTTTTTGCCGACTGTAACATTACCTAAATCGCCAAACTTATCATCTTTATCACCTTTAATACTTGCATCAACATCAATATTTGATTCTTGATTTAACACATATGAATTACCTGTTTTAATAATTGGTGTGTCTGTTTTACCATCTTTATCAATATCATCTGTATCAACAGATTTTACTGTATCCGTTAAAAGTGGTTCATCACCTGTCGGTTTCACAGCTGTATAATCAGTATCACCAATTGTTCCTGTCATGTTAAATGTCATATTAGGTGTCGCATCTTTTGAAATATTAATTTTAAATTGACCATTAAGGAATTTACCGGCTACTAATTTGTCGCCATTCATTGTTACTTTAACGAGTTGTCTTCCAGTACCTTTGTAATCCTTATCATATAATTCAGCGCTATAGTTCGTTGAAGCAACGCTTTCTTTGAACGTTACACCTGTTGGTAATAGCACATAACTCAGATAAGGTCCTGATAAAGGTGAAATTGATGCCTTATTATTTTCTATTGAAGTTAAGACAGTATTTTCACCTTCATTAACTGTACTTCCGACTGTATTTAGTAAACTAACTGAAGCTTTAACAACTTTTGTTTCACCGGTTGTTTTTGCTGCGACTTCAACGTGACGAGGCGCAATTCGATCTGTATAAACCTGACCATTTTCACCCTTAAATGCCTCTGCCCATGGGTTAGATGTGTAATCAACATATCGAGCTGCTTCAAAACCTGTTTCATCAGGTGCCTGAACGCCATAGAAAGTCATATCCATTTTATTAGTTATTTGACCAGTGAATCCTTTATCAATCGTTGCGTTAACTTTCATCCCGCTATTATACAATCCAGCTGGAGCCATTTTAACGGTTTTTTTACTTTCTGGATCATAGGTTGCAGATGCAGCTATGTCTCTATTTGCTGGAACTTTTGTTATCTTCTCATCATGGAACCACAGCCAAATATTAGCCACTTTTTTCCCATCCGGAATACCTAACTGAGCACGTGTGTAATTGGCGTTAGTCTTCATATCCATATTGAGTAATGTCCAGTTATCATCAACTTTTCCATCTGTTTCGTATTTTACCAACATAGCAAATGGTACTTTAGCTTTTGTTGGTGAAAAAGTTGGTAAATTATTGTTTGGCATGTAATAAAAATTACCCGTTGTAAAACTATCAAGATTTAAATGCGTATCCACATCATAATAAATATTATAATAAGAAAATCCAATATAAGGTGATGTCGCATTTTGTGAGGATAATGTTAATCCATAACTTAGATAAGCATCATCGTTAACTGTCACATCCGGGTCAATTAATGTAGCTGATGCCACGCCACCGTTTCCATCTTTTGGTCCTAAATGATTAGTTGGAAATGCTGATCCACCAGGAATTGGAATTGGAACTTCCTTAGGATCATTGGGCATAACCATAACCGTTGATTTAATTGGTGCTGTACTATTTACACTACCATCAAGGAAAGTTGCTGTTGAACTCACTGTATTCGTTATCTGTGAATAATAGGCAGCCTTGTCAGTTACTTTTGCTTGGATAGTCACATTTTTTTCAAAGAAATCAGTCACAGCTGCTTTTTGTTCAGCGTAACTTGGTGCTGTATATTCCCAGGTTAATGTTCTACCATCTGTACTGACACTCGGTTCTTGTGCGCCATCTTTTACACCATAGTAGTCTATTCCAGCGCCTAATTTATAGGTCACGTTAACTTTAGAACCTTCTTTAACATACAGTGCGCCTAATTCCTTTTTCGGCGCACTAACCCCTACACCATAGTTTACAATATCGCCACGATTAGGATTATTATATGTTTGTCCTTCAATACTAGTAACTTTATTTGTCATAGCATAATTATTATTTGCTGTTATATTAATTGAAGTTTTAGAATCATAGCTTTTATTTTCGCCATTCTGATCCGTTCCAGTAAATGTTGCTGCTGTGTCTAATTTTGTATTAGGCATAATTGCGCCATTTGCTGTTCCTATTTTTATAATTACTTTATTTGCTGTTCTTGCATTAAGCGTATCAAAATGATAATTCAATACACCTTTATCTTTATCATAAATTGGTGTGACGCCCGCAATTTTAAGTTCTGATAAATCTTGCGTAAATGTCATATTTTCATTTAAATTACTTGGTAACGTAACCTTTATATCGGCATTGGTAAATGAGGTGTTCTTACCTGAAATTTTAAAATATAAATTAAAATTAGCCAATTGGCCAGCTTCAATCGTATCTTTCTGTGCTTCAACTGTAAGATCCGTATTTGTATCTCCAGTACGAGTCATACCTGTCTCTGCTTTTGTCGCTTTTTTAGCAGTTGACGCCGTAGCTGCTTTTGAAGATGACGTTTCTGTCGTTGGATTAAGGTCCTGCGCAAACACAGAAGATAATGGTAATTGCGTGAACAACGTTATCATTGTTGTTGCGATAGTTAGCCCCTTTTTCATTTGTCATGCCCCCTTGTAAGTAATAACCTATTAAATAATATGCCGCCCCCGGCACAAATTAATTGTAACATCACAACAATCTTATGTAAACGTTTACGGCTTGCACTATTTAATCGTCTTTCCAAAAAAATAAAAGGGCATCGAAATCCTATTAAAAATGGATTTTAATGCCCTTTTATACTACCGTAATTCTAACTTACCACATTTATTAAATCAGACGTGGTCATTTAGAAATAAAACGTTCGGAACCAACTATGTTCACCCTCATATTTAAATACTGACAAATCAAAACCTGATAATGCGTAACTAGTAAACATGACTATAGCGCCAAACCAGATCAGAAATAAACTAATTTTCAACCAATTACGTCTTATATATTCAATCATTTTAAGCGACCTCCTTCAATTGTCTTCTGAATAAACGAATTAACCAGCGTGTCAGACTAATCGAATATTTAATTAAATATTTCGTTGAATACCAGGTCATTGCGATGAATAAAATACCAACACCTACAATTACAAAACTTACCCCAAATTGCATCAATCCAACGTTAAAACCTTGATTAAACATATCAAATGGCGATAGTCCTAAACTAATCACGCCACTGATAATAAATGAGGTAGCGATTACGCCTGCAATCATTGGTACTAACCATATTAAAAAATAAACTGTGGCAATTAGAATAGCAGCCGTCAGCAATAGCGGTCCCCATACAGGTGCTCCTAGGATAAGTAAAATGACAATCAAAACGATTATTGGTGTCGATAACTTTTTTTGTATTTTTGGTCGGTCATTTTGAATCAAACGTATCGCAATTTGACTTGGATTTTCTAAACTTAGAATAATATCTGTCACAGATTCGCCCGCTTCTAAACGGTCATCAATCATCTCGTCATAATAATCAAGTGTATTATCAATGTCTGCCGCTTGATAATGTTTAAGTTCTTCTTCTAGCTCTACAATAAATTTTCTCTTACTCATCGTTACACTCCCTTTATGTAATCGTAAACGTTTATTACCTGTTGCCAATCATCTAAAAATTCTTGAATATCTACTAATCCCGCCTCAGTTATGTGATAATATTTTCGCAATCGACCATTGTGTTCAACACTGTAACTCTCAATAGCGCCTTGTTTTTCTAGTCGTTTCAAAATGGGATAAAGAGTTGAATCTGAAAGTTCAATCACGCTTGAGGTGTCTTTAATAATTTGGTAACCATAAGAATCTGATGTCCTCAGCGTCGCTAACACGCAAAATTCTAATAACCCTTTTTTCATCTGTATATTCATCAACTCACTCCTTTCAAAATCAATACTATACGTTACATAGTATAATGTCAAACGATATATTATTTTATCCAAAAAAATCGACAATGTCAGTAAGACAACATTGTCGATTAAGTGGATTATTAATAATAGCTTTACTCTGTAGAACTGCCAAAAAGTTCATTGTAAGGCTATTTATTTTTTGCTTTAAAGTATTGTACAATTGGTCTCAATAAGAATATGCCTAACAGATAAATCCTAACATCATAAAAAATCGAACTGACTAAACTATCTTTAATAAAGAATGACAAGATTATTAAACATAAAGATAGGCTACCAAGAACAGAAAGGGTTTCATTCATATAATCTTTATATTTTTTCATTTTCATATCCTAACTAAAGCTATTATTTTTTTCAAATTGATAATAACACCTCGTTTTATCTTTGTCTATTTTAAACGATCTTATCAATTTAACCAGTAAGAAGACAGATAAGATTACATCAAATTAATTTTGTAGTATATTAAAATAAATATTAATTCATATCATTATGAAGGGTGGTCCTATCAATGAAAAAAATATTTAAAACTGATAACAATCAAGTGAAGTGGCTAATGAGAATCGGTATCGCACTCTGTATATTGGGCCCATGGATTGCCTTTTTAAATGGAATTGTCGGCTTATCTTTAGCTGGTTTAGGACTTTCTGCTGTTACAGATTCTATTCTCAACTTACCCTTCTTTCAGAAAAATTTTTTTTACTGCTTATTATCAATCCTTTTAATGCTATTGGTTGCTATCATCATTCTCATTTATATCCTTCTAATCATACTGCTACTAAATATACAATTTTAATCATAAACACTGTAAAAATGATTCTTCAATTAAAAAACTAGCTGATAAACCCAAATTAGGTTTATCAGCTAGTTTTCAGTTTTTAATGTCATAACTTTGATTCTGTTTCGTTCGTTTAATCATATAGTGTACATACATTGCAGAGTTCGCAATGGTCACTAATACCGTTATACTCACAATTTCTGGAAAATTGTTAAATATTAAGCTTAATATTACACCCACTATAGTTGTCGTTGTAAAGAATCCAATGACCACATTACCCAATCGTAAGTATTTTTTATTATACGGACTGGTTAAGAATAACCCTAAATAAAATAACGATATACCTAAATATAGACATAGTACTGAAAAGTTTTTAGGTATTTCGATTTCACTAATAAAACCTAACGAAATAGTGACTAAACTTAAGCCAAACAAGACAAAGTAATGAATATAAATTAATCGAATACCTGTTTCACCCGAACGATTTTCATCAATATAATGATCCATTTGAGTAATATAGGTCATAAAAAGTGCACCGATAATCATGAATATTAAAATTGAATAAAAATTAAATGTTTTAACGGTGAAATACGAGGCAATACCGAGAATACTTTCTCCAAATGTAATAATTGTTAATAGTGTTAGACGCTCTAATATATGTGGAAAATTAAGTGGGTGGAGTTTCAAAACTGAACCACCAAGAGCTGGTAATATCCAACTCACTGCAATACCCAGCAAGAATACCGCAATGCCTATGTTTAGTGGCAAAAAGGAGCCAATAAATACGAGTAATGTTCTTGTTGCAACAATCAACATCATTAGTTTAGCAATTTTTTTATCATCCTTTTTAGCAGCTGTCAGGTATACCGTGCCATATTGAACAACTAATACTGTGGATAATAGCCCTGTTGCAATTGCAAATGGTTGGAACCAATTATGGATATCCCCCTCAAAAGCATTGGACATATAAAGTAAAATTGCCATATCAATCATAAAAAGAATAATATCAGTCATCGAGTTTTTTCTATATCGATTAATAAAAACACTCTTAATCATCCATGTGTTAATAAAAACGACCATTACCACTGAAAAGATAATAAATGCACTAATCATACTTGATGTGCTTACTTGAAAATGATGAAGTAAATCCGTAGCTTGTGAAATTGCGTATGCAAAGACTAAATCATAAAATAATTCAGGTAATTCAACTTTCTTTTTTCTGACTTGTTCTACCATTTTAATTCCCTCGTTTTTTTAAAATTAATGAGTTAGATTACTCTACAAATCGTTTAAATACTACTAAAGACATTTTATTATAGCACCTTTTTCCAATTTATCTGAACTATATGAATAGCTAAATAAAAGAACCATCTGGATAAGCACTTTTAGAGAAGCAACTATCTAGATGGCCCTTTATTAATTTTGTAGATACAATTAATAAACGATTATATTTTAAAAGAATCTCTTAATTAATAAGAATCTTTGCCGTTCCTATAAATATCATTACCATCATAGATCTTATCGTTCACTTTAAAATGATTATCCACTTTAATGACAATGTCATTCCCAATCCAATAATTTTTTGGCGTCAATTTTAAAAATCCAAGTTTATTCTTTGCTCCCGATTTGAAACTTTCCATCTCACTTTTATTTATCTCACTCCGTACATACTTAGTCACGCCATCTTGAAATTTAATCACTAAAAATAAATTTGGTAACATGCCGACTTCGTTTATGCTAGGTATCCCATTGTTAGCCATTAGTATGCCTCCTCTTTACTAATCGTTTTTCTCGTATCCACTTTCGTTGTAAGACGCTTAAGTAATACATTCAACCTATATAAAAAAACAAAGTACTGATTACTCAGTACTTTGTCTACGTCTGAAGTATTCTCATCTCAAAAATACTTTCTATTTATTCTATCCATTTATTTGGTGCCATGCTTTTATTTGGGCTAAACGCTCTTTAAAACGTCGTTCCTTACCTTCGCTGGTTGGTTTATAATATCGATGTCCTGCTACGGAAGGTGGCATGGTACTCATAGTCGTTAACTTATCTTTGGCATAATGAGCTAATTCGTACCCTTTACCGTACCCTAGATCTTTCATTAATTTGGTAGGCGCATTACGTATTTGTAATGGTACGGGATCATTGGCCGTGGTTTTAACATCTTTAGCTGCAGCTAATCTTGCCTTATAAACGGCATTTGATTTAGGTGCCAGAGACAAGTAGGTTACTGCTTCCACTAAGTGAACATCACATTCAGGCATACCAATGAATTGGCATGCCTGAAAAACATTAATTGTCACATTGAGTGCATTCGTATCTGCTAACCCGATATCTTCACTTGCAAATCGAACAAGTCGCCGTGCTATATATATCGGGTCTTCTCCGCCTTCTAGCATTCGGGACAGCCAATAAATAGCAGCATCGACATCACTATTACGCATCGATTTGTGCAAAGCTGAAATTATATTATAGTGTTCTTCCCCATTTTTATCATAACGGACAAATCTTTTATTAATCAATTGGCTTAAATTATCCATCGTCACCGTAACGATATTATCAGCTTTTTCACCATTCAGAACTGCCATTTCCAAGGTATTTAATGCCATTCTGGCATCACCATCTGCAAAATTAGCAATCGCTTGAATTTCATCAGAACTAATGTGGATTGTTTGTTCTTCAAATCCGTCCGGGTTGCTGAGCGCGTTTTCGATTAATACAACAATATCTGCCTGTTTAAGCGCATGCAGTACAAATACTTTACACCGGGATAATAACGCTGAATTCACTTCAAAAGACGGATTTTCAGTTGTAGCACCGATTAAAGTAATACTACCTCTTTCAACATAAGGCAAAAATGCATCTTGTTGTGCTTTATTAAAGCGATGTATTTCATCGACGAAAACAATGGTTTTTTGACCAATTTCACAATCTAACTCCGCTTGTTTCATAATTTTTTTTATCTTACTAATACTACTATCAACTGCACTAAAGCTTAAAAAATTAGATTCAGTTTTACTTGCTATAATTTCGGCTAAAGTTGTTTTACCAACACCAGGTGGACCCCAAAAAATCATTGAAGGAACTTGATCACTTTCAATAATTTCTCGTAATATTTTGTTAGGGCCAAGTAGATTCTGTTGACCAACAAATTCTTCTAATTTTCGTGGTCGAACTCGACTGGCTAATGGTGAATTTTGAGGTTGATTAGAGAAAAGAGATTCCTGTTTCATTGATCAAACCACCTTTCTTTTAAGTCTGAATTTTTTCATGTTATACTTAATCATACACTGTACCGTTACGTTACAGACAATAAAGGAGCCTTATATGTTAAAAATAAGTGAGATGGCCAAATTAGCTAACACAACTCGCCGTACATTAATCTTTTATGACCAAGAAAATATTTTTAAACCTGCCCAAAAAAACGAATCTGGTTATCGTTATTATGATTATGACCAATTATACGATTTGCTATTTATACTTGGTTTACGTAGTTTAGATATTTCAGTAGCTGATATCAAGGAAATTAAAATCCATTCAAAAGGCGTACCAACACCTCAATTACTGAATGCTCAAGGTAAAATTGATAAAAAGATTGACGAATTAGTTAAAATTAAAAATGTTATCAACAAAAAAATTGAAGAACAATCTGTTACTAAGGACACTACCCTATATCAGCCCAAGATAGAAAACCGAATGAAAACAATTTTTTGGTGTTCTCGTCAATCCGTAGGTTGTACTGAGGAAGAAGTCGCTCAATTATTTTCAGAATTCTATAAACAATTAGACGCATTAGCTGTTATGGATACAACACAATCTGGATTTTTTACAACATTGGCTGTTGATAATCCAATCGGTTACGCTGAAGCGTCTTTTAGAGTTATCAAAGAAAAACTTACAGATGATCATGACGTTTTTATCCCAATCATGGAAAAACATGCAGGTAATTACGCATGTATTTTAGTGGAAAACAATGAAGCTGGTATCCATCAAGGATTAACTAAACTAAAATCATTCTGTCAAAAAAATAAGTTAAAAACCGCAGACTATTTATGGCAGCTTAATTCTGGCGACACCCTTATTAAAACTGGTTCCTCAAAATACGGCTGGCTTGAGTTTGCCATTTTGAATGAAAAGATTGAATAGACAAGAAAAAAAATTAGGCAACCTTCCTCCGGTTTAATACCGAAGACAAGTTACCTAAAGATGTGAAGTGAACCCAAATATTGGAAACTTAGAAACTACTTTTTTAGATTAGTTAAATAATTCAATCTGACACTCTAGTCGTTAGTAACAATAACCTGTCCGATTGGACGGTCTTTTTCCATCAAATAGCGATGAGCGTCTTGAATATCATCTAGTTTAAAAACTTTAGAAATCGGAAAGTGAAACTGTTTTTCATTAATAATATTAAACAACTCATTAACCATAGAACTATCAACATTAGATGAATCAAAAACTGTCGCGTACTTATTCGCCAAGTTGATGAACGGGTCAAAGTCTTTCCATAACCATTCCCCACTCAATTGACCAACTAACGTGTAAAACCCTCCTGTTTTAAGATGTGCTAAGGAATCCTCTACAGTTGTAGTACCTACCACGTCAATTATCACATCAAATTTGTTACTTGTTTCAATATGATTATCTTGATCTAATATGACTTCATTAGCTCCTAAAGTATATAGCAACTCTTTACGGTTGTTTTGCCTTGTTGTACTAGATACAGAAAGTCCAAATCCCTTTCCTAACAATAACGCAGCCATTCCAACTCCAGTAGTTCCACCACGAATTAATAAAGATTGACCTTCCTTAAATCGTGTTGCTTTTAAAGCCCCAAAAGCAGTATAGAAAGTTTCAGGATAACTGGCTAACTCTATCCAAGTTCCATTGAATGTTACAGGATAAATGATATTATCAGGAACTAAAGCATATTCTTGATAACTACCATCAAATTCACGCCCAAGGCCACCCATAAAAATTACGACCTTTTGTCCTTTTTCTAAGTTACTTTCCTGTGAAGGCTCATAGACCTCACCAACAGCTTCAACACCTATTACTCTCGGAAATTTAACTGAAGGTGATCCACCTTCTCTAGTTAGCACCTCATAACGGTGTACTGGAAAAGCATGAATCTTTATAACTGTTTTATTTTGAGTTGGATTTGGAATTGAGCGTTCGACAATTTCCAGTACTTCTGGGCCACCTGATTTTTTTACAACAACTGATTTCATAATAATTAACCCCCATTAAGTATTTTTTATACATTTACAATATACATAAATATATACTATCTTGTTACGTCACAGTCAAGTTAGAGTGCTCAGCAAATAGAATTATATCGATTAAATGCATTTTATTTAAATTGTTTAAAATAAAAACACCGCATAATACTTAGATTTTCGCCTAAATATTATGTAGTATTTTATTGTCTAAATAAAAGGTCTTCCACCTGCGAGCATTAATCCTAAAACACCCACACATAGGCAACAGATGCCTACCGCGTAGATGATACTTTTATTTAATTGCTTTTTATTTTTTCGTGCAAAGGTCATTTCAGTTAGTCCAATAAATATTAAGGCAACAACTAATTTAATGGCCGTTAAAATTGGATTTCCTTGCCATGCGTACCCTAGCAACATAATACCACTAGCAATTGAAATCAAATATCCCAGTCTCGTAATCATTTGATAAATTTTTGTATTAGTATTTGTAAAAATTGTGAGCGCCACTAGAACCGCTATCACAACCCAAGTAATCAAATGTATCCATAACCAAATCATAGTTAATCTCCTTTTATATCAATCTTACTGTTAGCTTATCATTATCCATCATTAAATCAAGGATTCAAAATTATTTAAACGATTGTGATTACTTTCATGCAAAAAAAATAATCCTTATACTAAAGGATTATCATTTTTAAGCTTATTCCCATTCAATTATAACGGTCGATTACAATCGTTGTTACAACGGCATTTATGCCAGTTTATTATTCATTGGCGGAGCTGCGGCGGAGCAACAGTCTGATTACCATTAAACTTCACCTTAGATTCCTTTGGTGCTGCATAGGTTATATGACCTGACATCATCTGTGCTAGTTCCTTATCTGCACCAACATACATGTGCGCATAGTGCCTTAACGTAATTTCCGGGGATGAGTGCCCCAGCCGTTTAGACAGAACAAGCACTGATACATTGAACTCATTAATCAAGTAACTAGCATGACTATGCCGAAGTCCTTTCCCTTGTATCGGGTGAACATTGGCCAACTTGGCGTACCGATGGATTATCCGCATGAGCGTTGATTTCAGCATCGGGCTTCCGTCATAGCTAAAGACAAAATCATCCTGCTTACCAAAACCATTCTGAGTTTGACGTTTTTTCCAAACACGGAGCACCTTCAAAGTATCCCGATCTATGGAGATAGTTCTCAAACCGCTATCAGTTTTAGTGTAGTCATGCCGTTCCCAATTTTGTTTGGTCTTGATTACCAGCATGTGAGTAACGCGTAATTGTGCATGCGTGAAGTCCACGTCCGCCCATTGTAGCGCCATCCCCTCATTAACACGAACACCCGTCATAAAGTAAACATACAGCATGACAAAGTTCAGGTGTTCGTAGTAGTCGCTAGTACAAATCTGGTTTAGTACAGCTTGAAACTCACTCTTAGTCCAATACGGCACCGTAGCACGTCCCTTAGGTATCGCCTTAACACGCTTTGACACATTACTAGGTAAGTAATTCATCTCAACCGCAAAATCCAGCGATTTACGAAACATACCAAAGACCAAACTTGCATAGCTCTGTGAGTAACCAGCATCTGTAAGCAGCCAGTTCCTAAAGCCCTGAACCTGCCTAACATCTAGCTTTCGTAATTCTATATCTCCAAATTTTTGTACGAAGACGTTTAATGAAGTCTTACGCGTTTCAAACGTTTCTTTTTGTACGCTAGCTTGGTATGCAGGAATATACGATTTTCGCATGTACACGCCATAGGTTAACGCATAGACGGTATGGCCGCTCTCGCGATCAAATTCTGCTTTCAGTCGTACAACTTCCCTGTGCGCAGCAGTCGCTGACTTGAACAACTGGCCATCCGCGTCTTTTTGACTCTTTTTCCGGATTCTTTTTCCGGTACTTTCATCCACCCCCAACTGTATATCATAGTAGTAGCGGCCATTTTGGCCACTGTATACACCAGCGAACTTAGTCTTTGGCATCGTCTGCATCCTTTCGAATGGATGCTCCAATAATTGCCTCAACCGCTGCAACCGGTACCCGACCTAGGCGCCGATTGGTATAAAACTCATATCCTTGTTGTACCATGCTCCGCTTTGCTTGTCTAATTAATTCAGCAGCAGTATTCTCACGATAACCAAGCGATATCAGGTCTTTCTTCGTAACCGTGTTGTTTTCCATTCAAGGGCCTCCTCCATTCCCAAAATCGACCGTATTTTTTAGTTTCCAGACGGTCTTTATATCGTTGTCCTGCGCTAACTTGCCATCGCTCGTAATATCAATCTGGTAAATTGCTACATCTGTTTCCAGCGCACTATCTGGGCTGTCCAAGTGCCCAACAACAAAATTCGGTCTAAAAATTGCGAAATAACTTTCATCTAGATCCCAGTAATCCACAGTCGGCTGCTTTAGTCCATGGCTCACAAAGTACCGTGGTTGATGATATGCGTGCGGTATTTGTAGAAGTTCTTTAGTTATATATTTGGTAATATAGTTAGCTGCCTTACGCTTGTCGGCAATATGGCTTACCGTACTAAAACCCTTTTCCCAGCTATCTGCATTGTATATCTGCAATCCCTTTTTCTTAATTAGCCGCTGACTCTTGGGGTAACGTGCAGGCGTTAAAGGTGGGGCAAGTCCGCCAGTAACGCCATGAAAATGAATTCTACCCGATGAAGGATGAAGTTCAGGAATAAATAGGTAGTCAAACCTACCGAACTTTTCGCGCTGATACTTCAACCAAGCACGCAGCCGCCTTCGTGCATACTCATAGTTCTTTGCATTCACCTTCGAGTCATCAAACGTAAGCGTCCAAAACAAATTGAACGAATTTGCCTCTAGATAGTATTTCACCTTTCTCTTAATCCTAAATGCCTGCTGCACGAGTTGGGTTTCATCACTATATGACACATTTATAGGCATATTCGACTCTGGATTTTTCAATAATTTTGGAGATTTGTGAACCCTTGGCACGCCATATTTCACAATTTCGATATGATCTTCAAATGTAATAACTTTGGCGTTGTACTCATACTCACCGCTATTCTTGCTCATTTTTTCAGCTTATCTTGCCTGTATGTCAAGTAACAGGCAAGTCCTCGCTGGCAGTCGCAGCTTGTGGCGTTCCGCCACCGCCACGCCTACCAGCAAGCATTGTAAGTGTTGCTTTAAACGGCAGTTTATCTTCATCATATTTTGGCGGTAAAAATGCTTTTGGCCCATCCCAATTCAAACCATCCAGCCAAATGACACCACCAAATTCTTTTGCATCAATTAACGGTAAATCATGGTGACTCTCTCCAAACACCTCCTGAGCTTGCTGAGGCGACGTTCTACCTAAGCTGATCCGCATCCCTAGCGAACTCCTGGCCTCTGTTGGGAGCGCAGACGCAGGCATCATTTGCCCCGCTACAATAACCGAGATAGAACTCTGCCGTCCCTTTGTAATCAAGGACAACAGTTTGGCGTTGAATTGGGGATATAGTTTGTCGGCTGTTTTCCTCTGCTGATCCTCAGCCTTCATGTTTGCAACCAGCGACAGTAGCTCATCGACAACAAGGAGAATCGTACCCTGATGAAATTTTTCGCAATGCGTAATATCCCGCTCATCATCGGGATCTGCATTTAGCTCCTTGTATCGCTGATCCATGATTTTGCACAATTCGTCAACGAGCTGAATTGCCTCTTCCGTATTCATGGCAACCTTACCAATACGCTTCATCGACTGACCCAAGAACGCTGCCTTACCATCGATCGTATACACGACATTATCGGGATTATTTACCAAGAAGGATATAATCAGGCCCTTTAGCAAACTAGTTTTCCCCGTTCCTGTTGGACCGACTATCAACCCCATCGGCTGTTTAGATGTTAGCGACATTCTGCCAGTCAATTGAATATTGATCTTTTCGCTTGTCTGCAACGCGTCCAAACGGTTGATTGTAATTCGCTCATCCTTATTGTGAGTTAGGTTAATTTCGATAATGCCGTTTCCAGACTTCTTATCACGAATTTCCCAGTAAGCTGTCGTCTCCTTGGTGAGGAATGCAACCAGGCGGCGTCCAATATCCGCTTCGAAATCCGAGCTGACACGGCCACCCGTTAGTAGCGTGATCTTAACTTCATCATTCGAGACCACATATCCCCATCTTACGTATGCGACATGGCCAGTCACGCCTTGCTTAATCAAATTAACGTTTTCCGAAAATTGCCAAAGCAAACGTTCCATCTTCCAACGTTCAACTGGCGAATATCTACTGTGGAGATATCTCCAAGCCCCAGCAAGAGACACAACTACTCCAAGTAGTCCAAGCATCAGGATAATTGGCCATAGATCTAATTCCGATTTTTGGCCAATTATTTTAGCCCACGTCCACTTAGCGCAGCTCCAGAGAATGATTAGCACTGTAACACATGCCCAGACCTTAAACAATAATCTTGACCGTACCTGCTTGCGTTGATCAACCTCATCAATGGATTCATAGATGCTCAGCTTCGCAGTATGCGTAGAGACTGGCAAAAATCTGCTAATTGTTTCCCTTGCGTTTTTTATCATTCAAGAACTCCTCTTCAAAGTCTCCTACTTGCTGGCCGGTAAAAATTCTGTACGCAGCTGCAATCAAAGACTCAATTCTTTTAACATCGAATGCGTCACGGTTCGTGAGACAATATTGAGCTTCATTCAAGTACGCCCAAACAGATAGCTTCTTTTTTTCACTCATACCTACGCCTACTTCCCATCGCTAATATTCATAACAAGCTTCACGTCACGCCAGCCACTAGTACGCCCCGCGCTCCACTTAAGCATTACCTTGGCGTCTTTCAATTCAATCTCTGTGCCCAAAAGTTCTGCCTCAGAAATTTCCAGCAGATCCTTCTCATCCCCAACAAGTTCCAGTGCATACGTCTTTAAGTCCTCTACCCCGTCGCCAGATTTCTCCAATGTTTTGGCAAGTTCAGCATCTACTATGTGGCATACTACCTTTGCGACCGATCCGTTGATTGGATCACCGTTATCTGCGTAGCGCGGACTTTTTGATACCGATACCACGCGAGCTGCTTTTGGCTTCTCAACGTTGCTAATTTCAACTTCTGAAAGTTTGACCTTGGCTAGTTTCATGCATTTCTCCTTTTCTGGATAAACATCCAACACAGTTTTAATAGACTAACTTTTATCAAAGGCCTTTGATTGACTACATCTTATCTTCAATTACGCCCAATATATATATCAGGCTTCGCCAATGTCTTGACACCCGAAAAACCGGGTATTGACGTATCGGAAAAGATGTGTATCAAAAAAGGCGAAGTTTTTAAAACTTCGCCCTAAGTGACTATTTTGATATTTGTTGGAGAAACCGATTCATTATCAGCGGTGTTACCCGATAATCAACAAATCTTTTTAATGGTTCACCAAGTTGCTTAAGTTCGAGAACCTCACCTAACCCTTCTCTCGAGACACCGCCAGAATCAATCTTATCTATTAGTGGGATTCCTGCGGCAATGCTTTCGTTATCAGCACTACTTTCGAAGTCAATTACTGTCGCTATTTTCGTTTCTTGATTCCGAACTCTTGTGAATTTGTCCCACTCATTCAGCAAGTCGCTTTTTATTCCTTCATATATTTGTTGAATCGTATTGTTCGGAATCCTAAGAGGCTGTGTCTGCTTTATATCATTAATAAGGCTACCTAGTCGGTTATTTTGGAATTGCGCTTCATTACACACTGACTCAAATACATTAGGCAGATAGTTTCTAATTTCATAATTAGACCCCCAAATGCACTCATACACATCCTTAAAATTCAAGGTATCTACAAATCGTAGATAGTACTTGGAAGAAGGCACTAGATAAGGATTCTGACGCGTATCCAATCGGGGAATAGGTGCGGTTATGGAGTCAACCATCGAATAACTTACTTCGTGTTGGTAACTTGGAGCCTCATTATACTCTTTTGCATTCTTGAACCCAGCAGTTTGATATTTGGATACGCCCTGCTCCTTCATACGCCGCTTGAGTCTTTCTGAAAACACCCTGTAGATAAACCAGACCGTATCTCCATATTCGCCGAATGCTTTTTCCCTCGCGGCTACAGTGCTCATATCTATTCGTACCATATTAGCTCCTTGGCATTATACTCCGGATTTTTTTCGATTGTCGTCTTTGCACAGCATTTGCAAATTGGAGAGTACTGTATGCCCACCTTGAGACCAAGGAGTAATATGATCGCCCTCCATCTCGTCGTACTCAAAATGCTTGCCGCATACCGGACAGATTCCATTCTGTTTTGCGTATGCTGCTCGCTTGTCCTTAGGCTTAAATGCCCGAATTGATAATACGCGCTCTGGCCCGCCAAGCACGTACTCAAATATCCCCTTCTGCTTGGTAACATCCTCGTCCTCTATCAGCTCGCTAACTCTAGCTTCGAGCGTAGCCGGATTATACGTATTCTCATGATAAGTATCGTATAGAAACCCCCATTCAATCCCCTTCATCAGCTTACGATAGTTAGGAAAAATAGAGGTTGTCCAATTAATTACGTTTTGAAAGTATAGCCACAGTTCGATTGCCGTTTCATCGTGCTGGTGCTGCGCCATGTACTCCTCAAGCTCAATATCCTGTTTCGACGAGATCCACTTGAGTGTGGTTTCCAAAAAGTCTTGTCGAATAGCAGAACCATTTAAATAGTCGCCGCCAATCTGATATGCGGGACACTGTGATTTCGAAAAGTACTTCTTGGCATCTGTCAACCATGGCCCCGTATAGATTGCATTTCTAAGTTCTTGTGCAGTAAGCTGTTCCCCAACAGTATTGATCACTTTGAACCAATCCAATTTTTCTCGATCTGTACCAGTACAAATATAAACCGTCAGAGGATAGTCCAATATTTGCTGCTGTTCTTCCTGTGTGAGCGTGTGAAAGTACTGGAAATTGATGGAGTAATCACCCTGTACAAATTGACATATTGAGATTGTTCGCTGCTGTCCATCTAAAATTTCATAGTGTCCATCTTCTGCAACAACCCAATACATAACATTCAGTGGGAACCCCTTGCGGACGGTATTAATAACTTCATCACGTTGCTTAGGTTTGTAGACGAATTCACGCTGAAAGGCCGGACGAATATTTAATTTTCCGTCATATCCATATACACCATCTTCATCGGAATCTACATATCCGTTTACGATTTGGCTTACTGGAATATCCTTTTTCTCAATTTGCATGCGTTTGGCCTCCCTTGTTGCGAATTAACACTCTCTTGTACATTGATTTAACGGTGCCATCTTTTTTAGTCAACAAAAGCCCTGAACTTTTTACATCAACAATTTCAAACTGATCTGGATTGTACCGCGTCATGTAAGTAATTGGCACACCAATGACACCAAAGTAGTCACAAGGAATATCCGCAACACGGGATACCTCAATGGCATCATAGTTATCATATTTTGGATATATCTCTGGAGAATAGTTCTTGAAGATTGTCAGCTTTTCGTGACGTTGTGTCGTATCTAAGTTGGTATACCAGCAAATGTTTCCCATTCTCCGCCATTTTTGTCCATTTTCATCAATCTTGAAATCCGTTTTCTTCGCCTCATAGCTTTCAGGTACCTTAAACCAAAAGTGTCCAGAATTGTACCCTAGCCAAATTTCGTTGGCCATAATTAAAGGCAGTACCTCTTTATAGGTAATTGCGTTGAGATTACCAATCACTAGGAATGTTTTGTGAAAAGCTCTTAACTGTGCGATGTAATCAGTAAATAGACTGAAAGGGGGATTGGTTACGACAATATCGGCTTCTTTAAGTAACTGAATTGCTTCCGGACTTCGAAAATCGCCATCTCCAGTTAGTGGTGTTTCAACGTAATCCGGTAAAAATGCAAGTTGTCCAATCTTGTCATCTTGTCTAATTATTTCCAATTTATAACTGGGTTTGTCGGATTCATAGTGCGTAGATATTAGTTTTTTTAGGCCTAACATGTAAAAGTTAATCTGAAAGTATTTCCAGAAATTACTGATGGCTGGATCATCACAATTACAAAACACAACCTTATCCTTGAAATACTCACGATAATGGCGTAGCTCGTTTTCAATCATTGAAATATTAGTATAAAACTCATCTGTTTTTCCAGCACGTGATACATGAAGGTTACTGTTTGTTTGCTTTTTCACGTTCATTACTCCAATTTATTATTTTATCTCTGTACATGTCTGTCATTGACTCTGAGATAGTAGGTAGCCAGACTAACAGACGTATTGAGTAGTAGTTCCGCCTCTGCTGCCTGAATTTTTACTCGTTCATTGCTAGCATGTGCATCGCCATCTTTATTGCGCATTTCTGCGATTAAATCGGTGATTCCATTTAAGTGACTAATCATTTTCGTAATACGTGGATTCCACTCCCGAGAAGGTCTCATTCCCAATGTTTTAACCACCAAATTACGATATTGACCAATATCGCCATTACGCTTACACTTTACGTCGTTATCGGACAATATTTGAAGAAACACCTCTTCGATAAGTGTTCTAGCCTTTGTAACTACGCTGTCAAAATCATTATCCTGCAAGTCATCTTGTCCCTGCGCCAACAACTCTGAAATGTATCCTGAATTGATCCTCTTGATCGGCACGAGGACTTTTACATTCTCATCTGCTGCGATAATTTCCCACGAATTACCACTAGATACGAGTTTTAAGTTGCTGTAGAGAAGAATGGCGTTTATCTCTCTGATTACGCGCTGCTTAATTGCGTCTGCTACAATCAGGATGTCCTTAGATTCATCACCAGTAAGGCCTTCCAGAATAAAGTTATCAATTTCCTTCAGTTGCGAAAACTGACTTCCAGAAAGATACTCATTAATCACCGGTCGCAACTGTGCTGGTGAAAATAGAAACGATAATAAAGAAGCCGTTCGATCATTTGCATGAGTTGCACTGATTATCGAACTCATTCGGCGTAATCTGTTTGAACCTTCTGGATTTGGAGAACCAAATCTGGATCCCAGAGCGTCAAGATCTGCATTTGTTCGGTAAGTTATCCACGGTCGGTCAATCAAGAAAGTTGTAATATCTGTGTTTTCCAGTAATTCAAAATTTTCTGACTCCAATGCCTTTCCCCCCACAGTATTAATAACTTATTTAATTATATATCCTAAGCCCATAAATACCAAGCACTCTACTGTGTATTCTCGCAAGTTCATTTTTCCGCCAGACTAAAAAAGGCCACCAGAACCAAGTAAGTTCTAGCAGTCTTAAATGAGTTTTCGATTGATTGTCCACCATAATTAGGCGGAGTTTCGGCGGAGCACCATATTTTTTTGGCGGAGTTGGCGGAGTTTGAGCTGCCTTGAGCAAATCCAAAATGCCTCTGTATCACTCTTTCTAGCTCAAATTGGCCTACATCGCTATTCCCATTCGATTGTTGAAGGCGGCTTGCTCGTAATATCATACACGATGCGGTTAACATGTGCGACTTCGTTTACAATACGGACTGAGATTTTTTGTAAGACATCCCAAGGGATTCTAGCAAAATCAGCAGTCATACCATCAATTGAAGTAACACCACGGATACCAACTGTGTAGTCATAAGTACGTCCATCGCCCATCACACCAACACTTCTAATGCCCGGTAAGACAGTAAAGTATTGCCAGATTTCACGATCAAGACCAGCATTTTTAATTTCTTCACGTAAAATTAAATCACTATCTCTAACGATTGTTAATTTTTCTTCAGTAATTTCACCAAGAACACGAATTCCAAGACCAGGGCCTGGGAATGGTTGACGCCATACTAATTCTTCACTCATACCCATTTTTTCGCCAAGTTCACGAACTTCATCTTTGAATAATGTTCGCAATGGTTCGATTAAGCTAAATTGCATATCATCAGGAAGGCCACCAACATTATGATGAGATTTAATTGTTTGGGCAGTATCTGTCCCAGATTCAATCACATCAGTGTAAAGTGTTCCTTGAGCCAAGAAGTCAATTCCTTTTAACTTAGTAGCTTCATCATCAAAGACACGGATGAATTCATTACCAATTGTTTTACGTTTCGTTTCAGGATCAGAAATTCCTTCTAATTTACCTAAGAAACGTTCTTGAGCATCAACTTTAATGATATTCAAGCCAAATTTACCGCCAAGCATTTCCATAACTTGATCAGCTTCATTTTTACGAAGTAAACCATGATCAACGAAAATACTTGTTAGTTGGTTACCAATTGCTTTGTGCAATAAAACACCAACAACTGAAGAATCAACCCCACCTGATAAACCAAGAAGGACTTTTTTATCACCAACAGTTTCGCGGATTTTAGCAATTTGTAAATCAATAAAATCAGCCATTGACCAGTTACTTTCAGCTTCACAAACATCAAATGCGAAACGACGTAAAATGTCATCCCCAAATTCAGTGTTGCGAACTTCAGTATGGAATTGAAGGCCATAGAATTTCTTATCAAGATTTTGCATTGCAGAAATAGGACAGTTAACAGAAGTTGCAACTGATGTAAAACCATCAGGAACTTCTGTTACTAAGTCACCATGACTCATCCAAACTGTTTGTTCAGCTGGTAATCCTTTGAATAAAGTTCCTTCTGGATTAGTAACCTCAATTTCAGCCTTACCATATTCTTTGTTATCTGCACTTTCAACTTTACCACCTGGCATTGTATATGCCATTAGTTGCATACCGTAACAGATACCTAAGATAGGAATACCTAATTCAAAGATTTCAGGATCTACTCTGAGTGCATCTTCATCATAAACACTATTTGGGCCACCAGAAAAAATGATACCTTTAGGGGCAATCTCTTTTATTTCGGCTGCACTAATCTTGTGTGATAACAATTCAGAATAAATTCCGAATTCACGTACACGACGAGTAATTAATTGATTATATTGACTACCAAAATCAAGAACGATAATTTTGTCGAAATCTTGCATGCTAACGTTGGCCAAAAATAGTCACCTCTTCATATTTTTTAGTTTCTTATTACGTCTATTCTACTGATTGAAACCCACTTGGTCAATCGTTTGATTTAATTTTCATGAAAATCTGTGAAAATATCTCTATTTTCTAATATTTGCGTAAATAAACGGTATTAATTCGATGCTCATCTGTCTTCTCTAAAATAAGATCAGCACGATTTCTGGTTGGTAAAATGAACTCTTGTAAGTTCTTTAAATTCACGGTTTTCCAGACATTACGTGCCAACTTAAATGCTTCATCGTGGTTACCAATCGCATAATCATAATAGTAATTTCCAGGTTTCTGAAAAGAGGTGTTCAAAAGAACACCAAAACGTTCCAAATACCATTTTTCAATTAAGTCAGCATCAGCATCAACATAAATTGAATAATCAAAGAAATCACTAACATACAATTGTTGGTTACTTGGTAATTGTAAAACATTAATCCCTTCAACAATCAAAATATCTGGTTGATTAATTGTTTGTACCATTCCAGGTACAATATCATAACTATCATGTGAATATACTGGTGCTTCAGTTTTCAGACCACTTTTCACGTCGTTTAAAAATAGAATTAGTTTTTCCATGTCATAACTTTCTGGAAAACCTTTACGGTCCAAGATATTCTGGTGAATTAGTGTTTCATTAGGATATAAAAAGCCATCCGTTGTAATTGCTTGAACCTTTTTTGTTGGGTATAACGCTGTGAGTAATAATTGCAACAAACGTGCCGTTGTACTTTTACCCACTGCAACACTACCCGTAATTCCAATCACAAAAGGCCATTTTTGATCTTTAATTCCTAGAAAATCTGCTTTTTTTGATTGCAAATCTTGCTTACCCAACAATGTCATATTTAATAAATGAACCAATGGCATGTAAATTTCCTGCACATCTTGAACTGATATCTTATCATTAACAGATTGAATTTCATTCAATTTTTGTTGTGACAAATCAATCTGTTTCGTTTTATAAAAGCCACGCCATTCATCCCTTGGAATTTTATAATAATTCATTTGTTTATCCATTTTAACAATCCTCTAATAAAAATGACCTATCAGTTTCCGCAATAGGTCATTTCTTCCATAGCTTATTTTAAACTATATAAACTTTTTGAAACATGGTCAAATAATGGTGATAATTCTTTTTCAGCATAAACAGTTAGTCGATGCATTGCTCTTGAACAAATCGTATAAACTAATTGACGCTCGTCTTCTTCATGATAGTTAATCTTTGAAGCGCCCCACATAACAACCGCATCAAATTCCAAACCTTTAGCTAGGAAAGCTGGCACAATAATCGTTCCATCGGCCAAACGTTGATTTTCCGTTTTAATCAATGTAACTGGCACGCCCTCGGCTTGTAATTGTTCATACAATTCTGTACATTCAGCTAATGATTTAGCGATGATTGCCGTTGTTAGATGATCATCCACATTTTGTTGTACTTGTTTTTCTAAATCGTGAACTAATTTATCAGAATTATTATCCACAGTCATTGTGGGTAAGTCACCTTGTCGGTTAAATGACGTCACTGATTCACCATTTATCAACACTTCTTTTGTGAAATCTGTGATTTGTTGTGTTGAACGATATGATTTCGTCAATTGCACGACTTTGGTTTTATCAGCTGGGAATAAATGTCCCAATTCTGATAGTAAACTCTTACTATTTTCTTTTGTGAAAATAGCCTGGTTTAAATCACCAAGCAGTGTAAACTTAGCTCTTGGGAACCCTTCCTTCAAGAAAGCTAATTGAAATGCCGTGTAGTCTTGAATTTCATCAATAAAGACGTAACGGACATCTGTTTCACCATGCTTACCCGTCATACGATCAAATAAGTATAAGTATGGCGTAACGTCATGCATCGATATTTGACGATTTTTTAAACGTGACACAACTTCAGCCACATCTGCTTGCCATTCTTCTACAGTAACATTATAGTCACTCAAATTAAGATACTTAGGCACATTGTGTAAAAAGTTCACATATTGTGAACTGATATTTAAGAATCGATTGCGCACAATTGCTCTGTGCACACTTGTAAATTGGCGCATAACTAAAGTACGCGTTAAGAAACGCATTTCTTTATCACCGCTTGCAAATTCGCGGTCTTGGTCTCCATACAAATCATTCAATTGTTCTTTAGACATATCTTGAATTGCTTTTTCAACCCATTCTAACTTAGCCTCAGCTTCAATTCGACGATTCAATAATTTAACTAATGATTCACGTGTTGCTTCTAATCTTGTCCGTAAATGATAATTTTCATTATATTTATAGTAGATACCTTTTATTTTATCTTTTGAAATAAAGACTTCATTATTGAATTTAATATCTCTGAACTTCATGTCTGCTTGTTCCAAATGTTCTGAATAAGCAGTTGAGGCATTAAAGAATGCCAAACTATTTTTCAGAACTTGAATACGTTTTTTAGCAGGCGCATTGTCTTCTTCAAAGCGTTCTTGTAACGTTTCAACTTGCATATTTGGTAAACGTCTTGATGCATATTGGAAATAAGTCATTTGAACCATATTTTGTTCACCAAGTTCTGGCAACACTTGATCAATATAATCATTAAATAATTGATTAGGTGAGAATAAAACAACTTGACTAGCTGTTAAATTACCGCGGTAACGGTACAGCAAGTAAGCCACACGTTGTAATACAGCTGAGGTTTTACCCGAACCAGCTGCACCTTGAACAAATAATAATTCAGCTTTTACATCTCGAATAATTTGATTTTGTTCCTTCTGAATCGTCGTTACGATACTCTTCATCTTTGTATCAGCAGAATCATTCAAGACGTCTAATAACATCTGATCACCAACAGCTTCATCAGTATCAAATATCGTTTCAATTTGGCCATCTTCAATTACGAATTGACGTTTCAATGAAACATCTACTGTTTGATCACCATCAGGAGTTTGGTAAGTGACATCACCTAGTCCGCCATCGTAATAAACACTCGATATGGGTGCACGCCAATCATAAACCATAAAGTGTTCAGGTCGATCAGCAAAAGAGCCCAAGCCAATATAGATTGTTTCTTTTTTATTAGTTCCTTCTTGAATGTTTAAACGTGCAAAATAAGGTTTCTTTTCTAATTTCTTTAAAATGTCTAAACGAGAAGTTGCGTTTTTCCAACTCGTTTCACGTTCAGCTAATAACTGTTGTTGCTGACGAACAGACATTGCTGTATCAATCATTCCAGTGTATGTTGTCGTATTGATATGAACATCACTTGTAAATTCGCCATTAATCGATCGTGCTTCACTTTCAGCGTACTTTATTTCATTTTGACGTTTAACTTCAGCATCTTTTATTTTAACAATAACATCATCAAGATGTGCTTGTTCTTCGATTTTAATTTCATCAGCCATTTCTCAATACCCCACTTTACATGATTTTATTAGGCCTAATAGTGTATCATTTTTTTATAATCAACTCAAATAGGCAACTAATTGAACTTATTTCTTATTTGGTAGGAATTGGTCAACTACGATTCCAACAGCTAATCCAATTAATGTTGCGACAGCAATTTTACTTATCACAATCCCAATAATTAGACCAATTAAAGTTGTCATTCCTGCAATTAAAGTGTGTCTAGTCATATTGACCTCCAAAAATTTAATATATCTAGTATACCAGTATCGAAACCTGTTTAACACTGGTGACCTCTTATAGTGAGACAAATCTTAATAAAAGCTAAATATCAGTTAAAATAATAGCCTTTTTTTTAATTTCAGTTTAATATAATGAGTAAGACTAAAACGATTGGAGGGCCTGACAATGTTCGAACAAGCTTGGTTTTTCTTCACCCATTTCGAAAATTATTTAGGACCTCTTTTCCAGACTTTAGGTAACTGGAGTTACTTAATTCTTTTTGTACTTATCTTTGCCGAAACAGGTCTTGTTGTTTTTCCTTTTCTACCTGGTGAGTCGCTACTCTTTTTCACTAGTTCCATTGCCGCCTACTCAACAGATACCATTGATATTCGGGTATTAGTCCCAATATTCTTTTTTGCCGCACTCTCTGGAGATGCCGTGAATTTTGAAATTGGTCGACATTTAAATAAATTACCTTTCTTTAAAAAAAGAATCCCCCCTGAAAAGATGGAAATCGCCAAAAGTTTTTTCAAAAAACATGGTGCAAAAACAGT